>CAYNMO010000005.1:2983-14938 GCA_964398155.1 uncultured Actinomycetota bacterium
CTGAAGAAAGAAGGAGCCAGGGTATTTTTCCCATGCTCAGCGTTAAGGAAAATCTCACAATGCCTATACTAAAACAGGTAATGGGGGAGATGACTTTGGCAGTGCAGAAAGAAAACAGGCTGGCAAATAAAATTGTACAGGAATATGATATTAAAACGCCCTCACTCAGTAAAGAAATCCAGTTTTTAAGTGGTGGTAATCAGCAAAAGGTAATCATTGGGCGTTCAATGTATGGAAGTCCCAAAATAATTGTTTTTGATGAGCCCACAAAAGGAATTGATTTAGGCGCAAAAGTTGAAATTTATAAAATAATGAAGAAGCTTGCAGACAGAGGAGTGGGCATCATTATGATTTCTTCTGAAATAGAGGAAATAATGAAGTGTGCCAACCGGATTGTGACACTTTACCGCGGTAAAAAAGTGGGGGAATTTGAAACCAGCAAAGTCAAAACTGCTGATATTATTCATTCAATATTAGGTTTAAGCAATAATTAGATCAAAGGGGAGGTTTTCCACAATGGAACAGAAGGTTTCCGGATTCAGGGTCGCTTTTAATGCGGTTAAAAGAAATAAAATGACCAATATTTTTGTTATATTTTTATTTATGGTAGTGATTGCATCTATTTTTGCTCGTGAGTCTTTTTTATCTTTTTATAATATAAGGACACTGGTGCGTGAAGCTGCATTTATAGGTTTGGTTGCCCTTGGCCAGTCAATGCTTCTTCTCCTTGGAGAGATAGACCTTTCAGTGGGCGCGATGTCAGCTTTTTGCGGAGTTCTCAGTGGAATATTCATGGTCAAGACGGGTTTTAACCCTTTTGTGATAGTTTTCCTTTGTCTATTCCTTGGAGCTTTTTTAGGCTTCGTAAATGGCATACTTGTTACCGGACTTAAACTAAACTCTCTTATTGTAACGGTCGGAACAGTAGGTATTTTTAATGGTTTAAACCTTGTAATCACCAGAGGTGCTGCAGTATTAAATATTCCAAAGGCAATATTTTTTATGGGTCAGGGAAGCTTTCTCCATATACCAATGCCTGATGTTTTCCTGATTATAATGTTTATAATTGTTATCTTTATAGTAAAATTCACCCGTCTTGGACGGTATATTTATGCTATTGGAAACAACAGAGAAACAGCAAAGATACTGGGACTTCCGGTTAGTTTCGTCAGGATATTTGCATTTTGTTTTTCAGGGGTGTGCTCAGCAATGGCCGGAATTATAATGGTTGCAAGAATTGGTACTGCTCAACCTTCCATAGGTTCAGCATGGGCGCTTAACTCTATAGCTGCCTGTGTTATCGGCGGTATTTCTCTTGTAGGCGGAGTCGGCAATCCAGTAGGAGCTCTTATAGGTGTTGCCATTATTATTGTAATCCAGAACATCATAGTTCTTTTTGGTGTTTCCCCATACATGCAGAGCGCAGTAAGTGGAATAGTTGTAGTAGCGGCAATTTCATTTGACTCAATTACAAACATGATTAGTACAAGGCGAAAAAGAATAACAAAACTGGATTGATAAAAAAAAATTTAAATAATTTTTTAACTTATTTATAAAATCTTAAAAAGAGGATTTTAGTATAATATTTCAGGAGAGATTATAATGACTCAGTATTATATTGGTTTTGATAACGGGACAATGGGTACAAAAATTGCAATTTATTCTTTAGATGGCAATTTAGTGAGTGAAGCTTACAGAGAACATGAAATAAAATACCCTAAACCCGGCTGGGCAGAAATGGATCCGGATCAGTTTTACAGATGTGTCACAGATGGTATTTCTGAGTGCATGCAAAAAAGTAAAATAAATCCATCCAATGTTAAAGGAATATCCTGCAGCCGTATAGTATGCGGAGTTGTTCCTATAGATGAAAACTGGAAACCTGTTGGTCCATATATACCTTTTCTTGATGGAAGGGCAGAGGAAGAAGCTGAATATGTAAGGAAGAATGCTGATCCAGTCTGGGCTGAAGAAGCCGGGAATTCAGAAGTTTCTGCTTACATGCCCCCTTTGGTTATTAAGTGGTTCATGAATAAAGAAAAGGATGTATTTAAAAAAATAAAAAAGACTGTTTCGGCAGCACAATATGTATTGGGAAGGCTCGGGAACTTAAAAGCAGAAGATGCTTTTATTGACTGGGGTCATCTGTCGGGATGGGTAATAGGTTTTGATGCAAAAAAGAAGAATTGGTCAGAAAAGCAGATGAAGGAACTCGGCCTGCCTTATGACATTTTACCCAAAGTAGTAAAGCCATGGCAGGTAGTCGGAGCTTTGAGCAAAAGTGAAGCTGAAAGAATAGGTCTGGTAGAAGGAATACCTCTGGTTGCCGGCAGTGGTGATATCATGCAGTCAAACCTGGGTTCGGGAGTAGTGGAAAACGGGTCATGTTCAGATGTTGCAGGAACTGCATCTATTTTTACAATATTGTCGGACATATTTTCAAAAAAGATTTCCGAAACGAAAATGTTAAATACCGGTTTTGGCACTCTCGATAATCAGTATACATACTGGGGTTTTATTCCAGCAGGAGGACTAAGTCTGAGATGGTTCAGGGATGAAATACTTCGAGAAAAAGGCAATGATAATTCATATAATCTAATGAATGAAATTGCAGAGAAGATTCCTATGGGATCGGACGCAGTCCTGTTTTACCCATTTTTGCAGGGAAGATCAACTCCAATATGGCCAAATGCAAGTGCATCCTGGCTGGGAATGTCAGGGGGAAATAATGTAGGCAACCTTTACAGGTCAATCATGGAGTCAATTGCATTTGAATATTTGGCCTGGGTTAATGTCTGCAGAGGAATTGGTGTAGAAATTAAAGACACAACGGTTGTCGGCGGAGGAAGTAAAAGCGACTTATGGAACCAGATGAAAGCTGACGTACTGAACTGCAACTATGTTACCCTGCAAAGAAGTGAAGGTGCCGGCATTGGCAATGCTGTGCTTGCTGCATACGGGGTTGGAGATATTTCGGATTTAAAAGCTACATTAAAAGACTGGGTTAAAGTTAAAAGTATCTATAAGCCCATAAAAAGCAATACTGAATTATATGGCAAGGTATTTAAGGCAAGAGAAGAAATACTTAACGGGCCACTAAAAGAAATATTTGACAAAATAGCAGATCTTAGAAGTATTCTTTTAAAAAGCTAGACAGGTCCCCGGATGGAGCAAAGGGAGTGTTTTTTTTGTTTTTAGGTTAACGCAATAAGGCGTTAATATATTTAACTAATAATATTAAGAAAGTTTAGATATTACTTAAGGAGGTTGTTAAATTGAAGGAATGCAAAGTAAGAGAATGCGAAATCATAAAAGATAAGCTTACTGATTTGACAGGATACAAGATAGCTGACAGGTATAGCGGCCTGGCAAAAGAAGTAAAAATAGAAATGCTTAAAAAAATGTATCAGATCAGGTATTTTGAAAATGAAGCTGAGCAGTTTATCCTGAAGGGTATGATTTATGGCACATGCCATTTATATGTAGGAGAAGAAGCTAATGCTGTTGGTGCCATAAACGCAATCAGAAAAGATGACTGGATAGCTTCCCATCACAGAGGGCACGGACACTGCATAACAAAAGGTTCAGACATCAATATAATGATGTCTGAATTAATAGGCAAGGGGAATGGTTACTGCAAGGGCAAGGGCGGCTCAATGCATATTGCAGATATGGATACGAATAATCTTGGCGCTAACGGAATAGTTGGCGGAGGTATGGGGGTAGCAGTTGGAGCAGCGCTGACCAATAAATTAAAAAAGAAAGATGGAGTTGTAATATGCTTTATCGGAGATGCTTCTACCAATACAGGAATATTTCATGAATCTTTAAATCTCGCGTCAGTTTGGAAACTACCTTTAATCTATTACTGTGAAAATAATCAGTATGGTATGTCTACTGCAATAAAAAACTCTACAAATATTAAAAATCTTTCTGAAAGAAAAGCTTCTTATGGCATAGAAGGCGTAACAATAGACGGCAATAATGTCGTGGATGTTTATAATGTTGTTTCGTATTTTGCACAGGAGTGCAGAGAAGGCAGAGGTCCGGTATTAATAGAAGGACTGACATATCGACACAGAGGTCATTCAAGACATGATCAGCAGTTCTACAGGACAAAAGATGAAGTTGAGCAGTGGAAAGAATATGATCCTATAAAAAGATATCAGGAATTTCTTATAGAATCAGGAATTCTTACTACAGATGAAGCACAGCAAATTGAGAATCAGGCAATTGCTGATATTAAGGCTGCCGCAGTTTTTGCAGAGAACAGTCCTTATCCGGATCTAAAAGAAGTCGATACAGATGTATATGCCGATTAAATATAAATAACTGTAAAATTTTAAATAAAAGGAGAATTATAATGAGTGAGTTAACTTATCTGGAAGCCATCAGGGATGGAATTCGGGAAGTAATGAAGGAAGATGAAAATGTATTTATGCTTGGAGAAGACATCGGTATACATGGTGGTTCATTTAGCCTGTCCAGCGGGCTGCTGGCTGAATTTGGTCCAGAGCGCATAAGAGATACTCCTATCTCAGAAGCTGTAATAATAGGTGCAGCTGTAGGAAGTGCTTTAACTGGTATGAGGCCTATAGCTGAGATAATGTTTTCCGACTTTATCGGCTGCGGCATGGATCAGGTTCTTAACCAGGCTGCAAAAATAAGGTACATGTTCGGTGGAAAGGGAAGTGTCCCTATGGTTTTAAGAGCCCCGACTGGCGGAGGTTCAGGATTTGGGCCCCATCATTCACAAAGTCTTGAAGCAATTTTTGCTGCTATTCCAGGATTAAAAGTAGTAATGCCGTCATGCGCCTATGATGCTAAAGGATTGTTTATTTCTTCAGTTTATGACAATAATCCGGTAATATTTTTGGAACATAAATATCTTTACAAGAATAAAAAGTATGCACAGGAAGTTCCAGCCGGTATATATACTATTCCTCTTGGAAAAGGAGAAATTAAAAGATCCGGGAAAGATATAAGCATTGTAGCGTCTTCATATATGGTACAGAAATCACTTGAAGCAGCAGAAATACTGTGGAAAGAAAAACAGATTGACTGTGAAGTTATTGATATCAGGACCATAAGGCCCCTTGATATTGATATTATCCTGGAATCAGTCAAGAAAACGGGAAAATTACTTTGCGTGGAAGAAGCATGCAGTTTTGGAAGCTTCATGGGTGAAGTAATAACTCAGGTAACAGAAAAAGCCTTCGATTTTATGGATGCACCTCCGTTGCGTATTGCAGGAAAAGACTGTCCGGTTCCTTACAGCGCAATACTGGAGCAGGAAATGCTGCCAAGTATTGACAAGATCAAAGACGGCATTTTAAAAGTTTTGGGTAAGAAATAGTGTTTAAAGGTTTTAATTAAAACTGGAGACGACCAGGCATTTGCAAGAATAAATGAAAATATTAACAGTTTATAATTTGTTTCTCGTGAATAATTAGCTAAAATGTTCTAATCTGGAAAAATTTAAGCTCAATTTAAACAAATTATTTACTAAAAACCTGGGTAATCTCCAAAAACTTAGTTAAGTTATAAAGACAAGATTTATCTGGAAATTCAGGAAACAGTACGTGATGCATTGATTTAAGCGTAAATTTGAAATAAATTTTATAAAAATAAAAAAAAAGAGAGTGTGTTATGCAAAACTATAAAGAATCGGCAATTGAAAGACTTTCAAACACATCAGAAGGCATGGAAATATGGTGGGACTCATCACCTCTTATTTACAAGTCATGGTCAAAAAAGGTACAGGATAAAACAGATCCTGATTATATGCAAACCATGCAGGAGCAGCTAAACAAACTGTTTAATGTACAAAAACAGGAAGATATTGTTTTTGACGGCGTCACAACAAATCCAAGGCTGACAAGCAGAGTTCTTGAACTAATACCGGACGATGTTGACCCTATCGTAGACAGAATGATAAAAGAAAATCCTGCCAAAACTAATTATCAGATAGCATGGGAAGTTTATAAAGCAATAACAACTGAGGGAACCAAGCTTTATATGCCCCTGTTTGAAAAATCAGGCTTTAAAAAAGGATATGTCAGCGCACAGGTAGATCCAAACCAGATAACAAATATCAGGGAAATGCTTCGACAGGGCTTAGAGCTAAAAAACTGCGGCGATAATATTATGATAAAGTGCCCAGGCTCTAAAGAGGGAATATATACAATTCAGCTTCTGACGGCACTTGGAATACCTACAAACTCAACCCTTGTATTTAATGTGCCGCAGGCAATTGCTGTAGCAGAAGCTGTTAAAAAAGGACATGAGCTCGGCAAGAGTAAAGGTGTAGATTACAGCAAATGGCGTTCAGTAATAACGATTATGCTTGCAAGGTTTGAAGATATGCCTGAATACAAAGAAAGTGCAAAATCAGTAGGAATAGAACTTACCGATGAGCTAAAAAGATGGTCAGGAATAGCAGTCGCAAAGAAAGCTTTAAACATTCTCGATGATCCCAAAAACAATTACATGTCAAAGCTTCTTCTCTGTTCATCAAGAATAGGCCCAACTCCTGATGTGGTTTATCATCTGGAAAAAATAGCAGGCGCAAATATGGTATTTACAATAAATCCTGACATGATTGATGATTTTAACAGACTCTACAGGGAAAAAGACGTAACAAACACATGGCAGGAGCCAGTACCGGCAGATATAATGGCAAAACTTTTAAAGATACCTTATTTCCAGGCAGGCTATGATGTAAACGGTATAAAAGACGATGATTTCATTGACTATCCTGCATTTGTCTATACCGCAAATGAATTCAAAGGTTCAATGAAATTTATAGAAGATTATGTAATAGAAAGAAAAAAAGCAATTCTTTAAATATTGCTAATTTCATTTTAAAAACTTAAGTTAATCTTAGGACTATAAATAAAGTATTATTATTTAATTATGTCGGGAGATGAATATGTTTAGTGTAATTATGCCCAAAGTCGGCTTGATGATGGAGACAGGGAAAATAGAGAAATGGATAAAAAAAGAGGGAGACACTGTAGCAGTCGGAGATATCCTGCTTGAGCTTATGACTGACAAGGTATCCATGGAGCTTGAATCATCAGACGCAGGCATTTTAAGAAAGATTGTCAGGCAGGAAGGCGAGGATGTTCCTGTTCTGGAAATAATAGGATATATTGGAGAAGCCAGTGAAGAAATTCCTTCATTAAGTAATAATGCAGGCAGCATACCAGCAAAGGAAAATGAAAAGGAAGCATCTCCAGGAAAAGAAGCAGTGCCTAATTCTCCAGTGATCAGTACAGCAACTGGCAATGAAGAATCATTGAGGGTAAGTCCGCTGGCCAGAAAATTTGCAGAGGCAAACAATGTGGACATAAAAAAAATAAAGGGAAGCGGTCCTGATGGCAGAATTGTCAAGGAAGATATAATTGCATTTATTGAGAGCAGATCTTCAGCAAAAGAAGAAAATGCTATTATCCCCGGACCAGGCATATCTGAGCTTTCAGCTGCAAAAACAACTGCTCGTGGCCTGATAAAGATAAAGACGTCAATGCCTTTAAAGGGAATGAGAAAAATAATTGCAGAAAAAATGGTTTTATCGAAAACAACTATTCCGCATATAATACTGACTTCTGCAGCCTGTGTGGATAATTTAATTGCTTTAAAAAACAGACTTAAAGACAATGCAGTAAAACACGAAGCAAACCTGACAATTACAGATTTTATTTTAAAAATTGCTGCAAATACTCTTAGGGAAAATGGCAAAATTAATGCATCTCTTCAAAATGATACTGTTCTGACGTATGAAGATATAAATATGGGCATTGCAGTGGCCCTGGAAGATGGTCTCATTGTTCCAACAATATTTAATGCAGACAAGATGAGCCTGCTGGAAATTGCCAAAACAAGAAAAGAGCTGGTAGAGAAAGCAAAACAGTCCAAATTATCTCTTGAAGAGATAAGCAATGCGACTTTTACTGTCAGCAATCTGGGAATGTTTGGAGTTAAAAATTTTACGGCAATAATAAATCCACCCCAGGGGGCTATACTTACTGTAGGGTGTGTATACACACAGCTGGCTTTATTAAATGGTGAAATAATTGAAAAATCTTTTATGGAATTTTGTATTGCAGTTGATCACAGGATAATAGATGGCGCAGTTGCGGCAAAATACCTTCAGAGATTTGTAGAATTAATTGAAAAACCTGAACTTCTTATGCTGTAACTCGTTTTTGGCAGTATGAAATTATATTTTAGCGCTGGAAAGACAAATTTTATAAAAGCTTACAGCTGCTTTCTGCAGACTAAGAAGAAATTAAATCTTCTTAGTCTGACTTTATACTAAATGAGTTAAATAATAAAAATAAATAATCGAAGTTAACTTTTTAAAATTATTAAAACAGGAAGGCTAAAATGGCCATAACAGTAAAAACACCTAGAGAAATCGTTGCAGATGCACTGAATCATAAAGAAAGCTATAGGGTGCCAATTGATCTTGGGGGCCAGAGCAACTCAACGCTTACATTAAAAGCACTTAATAATTTAAATGAATATCTTAACAGCACTAAAGAAGATAGTGGTTATACATTATTAGCCAAACATTTTCAAAGTGTGGAAGTGCCTGAAAATATTTTACTCAGATATAAAGTTGACTTAAGAAGTGTAACCCCCGGAAAGCCAAAAAGAAAAAAAGAAGTCTCTTTCTCTGACGGCAGCTATTTGGATGAATGGGGTATCAAGTACAGCCCTTCAGGCAAAGGTTTATATTTTGATATTTCAGAGTATCCTCTGATAAATTATGAAGAAAGCGATATTGACAGTTTCGACTGGGTTGACCCTGATGATGAGGGCTGGACCGAAGGTTTAAAAACCAAAGTGGAAAACTATTACTTTAATACAGACTACGCGATTGTTGGAAATATGACCTCTGCACAGGTTTTTGAAAGATGCTGGAATCTTAGAGGATTTGAATCTTTTTTAATGGATCTTCATATAAACAAGAGTTATGCTCACAAATTGCTGGATAAAGTAACAAATATACAAATTCAAAGAGTTAAGAATTTTTTGAAAATCTCTGGCAAATATTTAAGTATCCTTAAAATATCTGACGATCTGAGCGGCCAGCTGGCACCTCTTATTTCTCCTCAGACATATACAGAAATGATATTTCCTTATCATAAAAAATATGTTGAGCAGATAAAAAAGTATACAGATGCCAAAGTTCTACTTCACAGCTGCGGAAATGTCAGACCGCTTCTGCCGAAACTAATAGAAGCAGGTTTTGATATTGTGCATCCTTTTCAATTTTCGTGCCCTGAAATGGAGCCATCTGAACTAAAAAGAGAGTTCGGTAAAGACCTTGTTTTCTGGGGTGGAATCGATGTTCAAAAATTCCTGCCTAACGCAACAGTAGAAGAAGTTAAGGCTGAAGTAAAAAGGATTATTAATATAATGCATGTCGGCGGAGGTTATATTTTTTCACCCAGCCACAATATACAGGCTGATATACCCCCGGAAAACCTGGAAGCAATGTATAGTGAAGCTGCAGACATTGACTTCAGTTAGCAGAACATAACACAGTTGTAACTATTGTTTTCAAATAATAAAATACTATTTCAAACAAATTAAATTAAATAAATAAAAATAAAAAAAATGTTTAAAAAACTGACTCAGGTGGGTTTTGTATCCAGGGAACTTAATAGAATACTAAATAATTTTATAAATATCTATAATGTCGGTCCATGGTATATTTTAAAATTCTGCTCTAAAAATGTTAAATCCATGACTGTTTACGGTAAAAAACAGGAACATGCAATGAATGTTGCAGTATGTCCAGTCGGAAATATAAGGTTTGAATATATTGAACCGATAACATCATCCATATTTGCTGATTTTTATGATTCTTTCGGTGAAAATGCAGTTCATCATCTTAAGTTTGACGTTAATGACTATAAAGAAGCTTTAAATTTTCTTAATTCTAAAAGCATAAATCGTATACAGTCAGGCCAACAGCAGGGCGATGCCGGAAAAAATATATACAATTTTTTTGATACCCAGAAAGAGTTCGGCTTTATAACGGAAATTGTCCATGTAACTAAAAATTTTATCAAGCCTCAGCCAGAAAAATGGCTCTCCGGAGAATCTGAAAACCTCAGGCCTGTTTTGGGGAACACCTCTGTTGTAGGGATAGTAGTAAAAAATATAGATGACAGGATACGCAAATATGAGGAGTTTAAAATAGGGCCATGGCAGAAATGCGATTTTGGAAAGAAAAGCAGTTTAAAAGTTAAAACAAAAATGGCATTTTGCAAACTAGATAACGTGATCTTCAAATTAATTGAACCTCAGTCTGATTCAATTTTTTCAGACTTTCTTTCAAAAAATGGTGAAGGGATACACCATTTAAAAATGGAAGTTGACGATTATGAAAAAACTTTAAAATATTTACAGGCAAAAGGTGCGGGTCTTATTTATAGTGACACGTACATGGATGAGATAAATTTTTCTTTTTTGGATACAAGCAGTCAGATTAATTTTATTCTGGAGCTGTCTGACAAAAAAATAGAAAGTGGATTACGGACTGATTTTCTTATCCATCCCTAAAGGAGCTATATTTAACCTGCAAAAAACACTAACACAATGTTTTAATTTTTTAATGGGCAGGATTTGCTTTTAAGGTTTGGGCGATATTAATAATTTGTGATTATAAACAAGATCCAGGCAAGTTATCAGAATCCAGAACAAGTTTAAGAAATAATTAAGATTAGCTAGAGCAAAAAATCTCTATATGTTAAGTTTAAGGTTAAAAAATATTAAATATGGCTGTATTAAATTAAAGCTTTCCAATTAAAAAACTTTGCTTGATTAAACAGGTCATTTAAATAAAAGAAAATTCAAAACTTTTGAAAGGGTTATATGGAAAAGATTAAAATAGGAATTCACCAGCATGTATTTACAAGCAAGCTTACTGAACAAAATATACATATACTTGATTTCATAAAAGAAGTTGGTTTTGACTCAGTTGACATCAATTTAAGAAATACCGAATATGACTTTGCGAAGACATTAAGAAAGAAAGCTGAAAAATTAAATCTTGTCCTCACGGGCGGAGGCTCTCTTCCAAAAGGAAAAGAGATAATCTCACCAGAAAAACAAAAAAGAGTCGAAGCCATACAGTACATAAAGAGTCTTATAGAAAAAGCTTGTGAACTTGGAGCAAACCTTTATCACGGGCTTTATTATGCCACCCCCGGTCTGTTTACTGGCAAAGGCCCATCAAAAGAAGAATTTGAGTATGCAGCAACCGGATTAAAAGAAATTGCTGTTTTTGCAAAAAAATACGGTATTTCTCTTGGTCTTGAACCAGCAAACCGCTATGAGACTTATATGATAAATACTGTTGCTGATTCATTAAAGATGCTCGATGCAATTGATGAGCCCAATGTTGGACTGCTTCTTGACACTTACCATATGAATATAGAAGAAAAAGATCTTTACACATCGATAGTCAGCGCAGTGGATAAAATATCTCACTTCCATGTTAATGAAAATGACAGAGGGACACCCGGAACCGGCCATATTCCGTGGGATGAGGTTTTTAGAGCATTAAAAGAAGTAAAATATAATAAAATTATCACAATAGAAAGTTTTGTTGACGACACAATAGATATAGCTTCAGTTGCCGCCATATGGAGAAAACTTGCACCCAGTGCCGAAATACTGGCGTGTGAAGGTTATAAATTTATAAAAAAAATGTCAGAAAAATTTTCATTAATTTAAAGTTTAAAACTATAAAGATAATTTTCAACTAAAGAACTTTATATCGGGGCTACTTTTGCCAGGCAGATACCCAACTTTTAACAAATTGAATCAGCAGGCTTCTCCTGAAATTAGAATTCATTTTTTATTAAAGCCGGAGTATAATATTTCTTAAGTATTCCAAATATCAGGGAGGTTAATTAAATGACCAGAAGAGTT
>CAYNMO010000005.1:14948-31867 GCA_964398155.1 uncultured Actinomycetota bacterium
ATTTCAGGGAGATTTATTTCTATATCATTTGTATCGTATCAATAATTATATTTATTGTCGGACTCGTAATGGCTTATGACGGGCTTATTAATTTCTTAAAGCCAACAACATATATGACAAAACCAAGTGTTGCAAGCATGTATACGCAGGATCAGTATAAAAACCTGTCTTCTTCGGAAATAGACAAGCTGGTCACCGACGAAATAAATGCAAATCTTCAGAATGAAAAGGATATGGCTTTTAAAAATCTTCTAAGAGGCGTGCTGTTGGTTGTAATTTCTATTCCTTTATTTATATTCCACTGGAGAAAAGCACAGCAAATGTGGGTACTAAGCCTCGAAACCAAAGACAGTGAATAGCGAATAGTATTTATTTTTCCAACAGGTAGTTTTGTAAAATTTATTTACAATTGAAAGTTACCTTCCGGTGGTGGTTTTTTGAGGTTGGAATTATTGCTATAATTTAATACATATATTAAACTTATTTAGTTGCAATCTTAAATTAATCTAACCTGCCGGTATAATACAAATATACACTTGACAATATGTTTTTTAAGATTATATAATTTAGTGGAATTTATTACAGTACTGAAATAATTTTATAGTTATTCTGTTTTTCCAAAATATATTTTGTTTTTCTCAGATTCATAAATACAAATAAAAAAACAGGAGTTTATTATGGCAAGATACGGAAAGTTATACAAAATAAGGCCTGAATCGATAGATGAATATGAAAAAGCTCATGCCGAAATGTGGCCGGAGATGCAAAAACTTATAAACGATGCAGGGTTTAAAAATTATTCGATATTTGCAAGAGAAGACGGAACTTTATTTGCATATTGGGAACATGATAATCTGGAAGAGGGATTTATTAAAATGAATGCTTCAGATTCCAGACTGAAATGGGAAAACTACATGAATCAGTTTTTTGTAAAAAGCGACAGCAGCATTATTGGCCCTGAATACGAAGATCTTAGAGAAGTATGGCACCAGGACTAAATCTCACAGAACCGGATTAATTGGTATTTTTTAAATCAATCAATTATATAAAAGTTTCATTTAAGATTAGCAGCAGGGAGGATTTATTTGAACAGAGAAGAAAGAGTTCTTAATACAATAAAAAGAAAAAACATTGATTTTTTGCCAAGCCAGATAACTTTTTCTGACAGGACCAGACTTGATGATCTGGCAAAAGTTATGGGCTTTGACAATGGCGACGAAGTCGAAGATTATCTTCAGAATCATATCAAGCTGACATATTCTACATGTGATATGCCGCTCTTTAACAGAAACAATATCGACCTGATGAAAGAAGTTGAAAGAATGGGATTTGCAAAGGTCGATCTTGAAAATGGTGTTGTCTATGATGGCTGGGGCGTTGGTGTAGAAATGTTTTCAGATGGTATTTTCCCCTGTTTTCACCCTCTGCAAAACAATGATAAAAAGCTTGTAGAGAAATGGATGCCAAGTGATCTAAGCAAGGATTTTTTAGACAGTACTGATGAAGAAGCCATAAAGAAATATAAAGCTCCGGACCCCAATAAAAAAGGAAACTTTCATTTTGCCGAGAAAGATATAAAAGAATATAGCGGCGACTTTCTTGTTGTTCCATCCGGATATTGCGGTATTTATGAAAGAGCCTATTTTTTAATGGGATTTGAAGAATTTATGACAAATTTGGCTCTTAATCCTACCCTTATCGGAGACCTTCTGGACAAGATAACTGATTATAAAATTGAGATTGCAAAAGGATTTATCAAAGCCGGAATAAAAATAGGTCATACAGGTGACGATTTAGGAACTCAGCTAGGCACAATGTTCTCCAAGCAGACATTTCAAAAAATCTTAAAACCCAGAATTGCAAGACTCTGGAAAACTTATAAAGATGCCGGTCTTCCTGTTATGTTTCATTCCTGTGGAAATGTTACTGAATTTCTGCCTGACCTGATAGAGATAGGGCTTGATGTCCTGGAACCGGTACAGCCCGTAATGGATCTTTCTTATATAAAGAAGGAGTTTGGAAAAGATTTAACATTCTGGGGTGGAATAGATACTCAAAAAATACTGCCTTACGGAACTCCCGAAGAAGTCAGAAAACTGGCTTCGGATACTATAAAAATACTTGGAAAGGGCGGAGGGTATATAATTGCTACTGCTCAGGAAGTAATGAAAGATGTACCGTTAGATAATGTTAAAGCTCTGGTTGAGACTATTATTTCCGAAAGAGAAAGAGCTTTATAAATTTATAACGGAAAGATATTTTTTAATAAATATAGTGTCAGACAATTATAGCTGGCAAGAAAAAGATTATAAATAATTTTTAAGCATTTAAGGAGATTGTTGTAATGGGAGAATCTTTAGCGGTAAAGGGAAAGAAATTTGGTAATTTCAGATTACGGGAGCTGGGTGTCCTAATTGCGCTTGTTGCAATAACCCTGATGTTTACTTTTGTAACCAAGAATTTTTTTGGTGTTGAGAATTTTTTAAACATTTTACGTCAGGTCTCATTGCTAGGCGTTATGGCAGTTGGCATGACACTGGTAATAGTTTCAGGCGAATTTGATCTTTCTGTAGGAGCGGTAAGTGGACTGTCAGCATGTATTGCCGGCGTACTGATGATAAATGGCATGAGCGTATGGCTGGCTTTTATCATAGGTATGGCTGCCGGTACTCTTTTTGGAGTATTAAACGGGATCCTTGTTACTTATGGAAAAATACCAGCACTAATCGTTACCCTGGGTACCTTAAATGTTGCCAGAGGACTGGCGCTTATCACAGTAAAAGGTTACCCTATAAGCATCAGCGAAAGATACGTAAAAGATCCACAGCTTCCAAACTTTATATTTATGGGGCAGGGGCAGCTTTTTGGACAGATACCAATGCTTATAACTTTTCTGGTGGTTGCTTTTATAATAGGCTATATTATTCTCAATAAAAACGTGTTTGGGTATCATATACGTGCCGTTGGAGGAAATGCTTCAGCAGCAAGGGCTTCAGGTATTGATGTATATAAAATAAAGATAATTGCATTTGCCGGATGCGGATTTCTTGCTGGTCTTGCCGGAATACTAAATCTTTCTTTTTTGTCTAATATTCAGGGAACTGCAGGTACAGGCCTGGAGCTTAATGTTATAGCAGCCGTCATTATCGGAGGTACAAGCTTAAGCGGTGGTTCAGGAACAATGGTGGGGACTCTAATCGGTGTTCTTATCATGGGTGTACTAAAAAATGGACTTGTTCTTCTTCAGGTAAATACTTTCTGGCAGACATTAATAATTGGAGTAGTAATTATAGGTGCAGTTGCAGTTGATATCTGGACCAGAAGAAGAAGTTCTTAAGTAATTTATAAATATTGAAGTTTTTTGTTAACAAAAATGGGGAGGTGGAATTAAAGACACAAATATGGCTGGAAATTTTTAAGAAGGAGATGTAATTTGTAAAGATTTTGCAGTAAGTTACAGTAGGGAGATTTACATGAAGACTCAAAGTCCAAGGTGACTGTTTATATGTTTAATGTAAGTCTTAATAAAAAATTATTATTATAAATAAGGAGTTAAATTGAAAAAATCACTATACATTTCAATGCTTGTTATCGCTGTAGTGGTAATGATGGCTACTTTGTCATTATCAGGTTGTACAGCAGCAGCAGCAACAACAGCAGCTGCAGAAACAACAGCAGCAGCAGCAACAACAGCAGCAGCAGAAACAACAGCAGCAGCAGAAACAACAGCAGCAGCTAAAGATTCAGGTATCCCAGGGTTTACTCTTGCTCCATGGATAACAGAAAAAATAGCTGCAGGGGATTTCACAAAATTGAAAATAGTTGCAGTTTATCAGAACACTTCTGTAAACTTTTTTCAGCTTCTAAAAGGTGGAGTTGACGGTGCTGCCAAGGAACTTAAAATAGATGCTTCTGCAACTGGACCAAGCACTGCAAACGTTGATGAGCAGGTAAATATAATTGAAGGACTTATCACAAATAAAGTAGACGGAATAGTCACAGATATTATTAATCCTGAAGCATTAAACGGCGTTATAGACAAAGCAATGGCTGCAGGAATACCTGTTGTTACATTTAACAGTGATGCAGACGGCTCAAAAAGAATAGCATTTTATGGTCAGGATCTTAAAAACTCAGGAGTTGTATGTGCTGAAGCACTTATCGAATTCATGGGTGACACAGGCGACGTAATGCTGGTCAGCGGCGATCTTGCTGCTACATGGTCACAGGGAAGAATGGAAGGCAATAAGGAAGTTCTTGCAAAATTATCTGGAATTAAGGTAGTACTTGATCTTAATGCAGGTCAGGGCGGATTTGACGAAGCTCAGGTATATGCTGATATTGAAAACGCATTTAAAGCTAATCCAACTGTTAAAGGCGTAGCTTCAATGGACGCAGTAACAACACCTGCAGTTGGTCGTTACATCTTAAGAAACAACCTTGTTGGCAAAGTATTCCATACAGGCCAGGATTGGCTTCCAGAAACATTAGACAATATTGATAAAGGCGCTACCCAGGTATCTTTAAGCCAGGATCCTTATGGCCAGGGCTTCAAAGCAGTTGAAGGTATTTTTAATTACCTGACAAAAGGTACAGTTCCTGTTAACACCGATACAGGTGTTGCAAGAGGCGACAGTACAAATGTTAAAGATCTATTAGCTAAACTTGCAAAAGGCGAACCTATAGGATAAGTTCTGCTTTTTATTTTAAAAATCGGAGCCATAGAAATATGGCTCCGATAGTATCTTTTTACCAGCACCATATTTTAGGATTTATTTTTAATTATTTATTGTTAATTTATTCGATTAAATTAGGATAATAAAATGGAAGATTATACCAATATTATTGAGTTTAAAGATATAACGGTCACATTTCCCGGTGTCCTCGCAGTTAATAATGTCAATTTTTCTATAAAAAAGGGAGAGATACATGCGATAGTAGGGGAAAATGGCGCAGGTAAGTCTACTTTGATGAATATTCTGGGTGGAGAAGTCCATCCTTCTATGGGTACAATTATTTATAAGGGCAAAAATACTGTTATTCCTAATCCTCTGTATTCATTGGAAAATGGGATAAGTATAGTTTTTCAGGAATTAAAGTTATGCCCCACCCTCAATGTTATGGAAAACATATATCTTGGCAGGGAAAAGAAAAACAAAATTGGAATGGTAAATCTGGCGGAGATGTCATTAAAAGCAAAAGAACATCTTTTAAGTCTTGGACTGAATATAAACATAAAAGCAAAGGTGGATGATCTTACGATAGGGCAGCAGCAGCTCGTCGAGATTACAAAAGCAATCAGCCTTCATTCTGATGTACTCATACTGGATGAACCCACGTCATCGCTCACATATAATGAGACTGAACGACTTTTTAGCATATTAAATGTCTTAAAAAATAATGGTGTCACTATTATTTTCATATCGCACAGACTTGAGGAAGTTTTCAGATTATCAGACAGAATCTCAGTTCTTCGCGATGGAAAATATCTTGGTACTTTTGAAACTAAAAATAAAAGTATTGAAAAAATAGTAAATCTTATTGCAGGCAAGGAATTAGCTGAAGAACTTTCAAAGATACAAAAAGAAGAAATACAAAGAAAAAATGTAGCATTGGAAGTTAAAAATTTATCAAGGGGCTCATTATTTAAAAATATTAGTCTGAAGCTTTTTGAGGGAGAGATACTGGGCATCTATGGTTTGCAGGGAGCCGGAAGGACTGAGCTTATTGAAACAATATTTGGGATGGCAAAACCTACGGGTGGAGAAATATATATTTCTGGGAAAAAGGTTAGAATCAATAACGTAAGGAAAGCTTTAAATTATGGTCTGTCAATGGTTCCAGAAGACAGAAGAAAGACAGGACTTTTTTCTAATATGGACGTTAAAGAAAATATTTGCCTGGCACTAACTGAATCCTGGGATTAATTGTTAATCGAAGGATGATAAAAATATCAAATAATGCCGTTAAAAAGCTTGCTATAAAAGTAACAGGGATAACCCAGCCGGTTAAAAACCTGAGTGGCGGCAATCAGCAGAAAGTTATAATTGCAAGATGGCTTGCAAGGTTTCCTAAAATATTACTGGTCGATGAATTGACCAGAGGAATTGATGTTGGAGCAAAAGCGGAGATATACAGGATTTTAAGGAATCTTCAGTCTGAAGGAATATCGGTACTTATGGTATCATCGGAGATTTCAGAGATAATCGCGGAGAGCAACAGGGTTCTTGTTATGAGAAATGGTGAGATCAGGGCAGAGCTTATAGGAGAAAATATAACAAAAGAAAACATTCTGTCTTATGCAATGACAGATACAGTAGATTCTTTGAATATGGCGGTTAATTAACAGGTTTTTGGTAAATAACCAGGGCTTAAACGAATTATTTATTTAAATTAAGCTTGGAATTTATATAAGTTTGTTTATTTTACTAATTGTTCGCCTAAAACTAATTAAAATATCTTTTATTAAAAAGATTTCTTTTTAAAATTAAAATATTTGAGGGGGGAAGCAGCTATATGTCAAAAGATTCTTATGATATAGCACAAAAACGCTACCTGGAGCTTGGAGTAGACACCGACAGCGTAATTGAAAAATTAAAAAATGTTACCTTTTCTATTCATGGCTGGCAGGCAGACGATTTTTCAGGATTTGAAAGATCAGATTCCTCTCTGTCTGGAGGAGGTCTTCTTTCTACAGGCAATTATCCCGGAAAATCAAGAAATATTGATGAGTACAGGCAGGATCTTGAGAAGGTTTTTTCTCTGGTTCCCGGTAAGAAAAAATTAAATTTTCATACAATATATGGAGATTTTAAAGGTAAATTCTACGACAGGGACGCAATAAGGCCAGAGCATTTTGACAGCTGGATTGTCTGGGCAAAACAAAATAAAATAGGCATGGACATCAATCCTACTCTATGGTCTCATGAGCTTGCTTCCGGCGGTTATACGATATCTGATAAAGATGACAAAATACGTAATTTCTGGATCGAGCATGTAAAAAGGACCAGAGAAATAGGTGCATATCTTGGTAAAAATTTGAACCAGACCTGCATTTGTGATATATGGATTCCGGATGGATCAAAAGATTATACTTTGAGCAAGTTTCTTCACAGGAAGATCCTTAAAGAATCCCTTGATGAAATATTTTCGATAGAATATCCTGAGGAGCACCTGCTGGATGCCCTTGAAAGCAAGCTTTTCGGAGTTGCGCTTGAAGCATACACCGTGGGATCGCAGGAATTTTATTTAAGTTACTCCATAAAAAATAACAAGATCATGCTCTACGATACAGGTCATATGCATCCTGAAGAATATGTTTCCGATAAAATATCAGCAATTCTGCAGTTTGTAAGAGGTATAATGTTTCATTTAAGCAGGGGAATGCGATGGGACAGCGACCACGTCACATTATTTAGTGATGAAATTGTTGCTATCATGCAGGAAATAGTAAGAGCTGACGCACTAAACAAAGTCTATATTGGGACAGAGTTTTTTGATGCCAGTATTAACAGGATAGGTGCTTATGCCACAGGAGTAAGAGCCACACAGAAGGCATTGCTTTACGCTCTTCTTGAACCCAGGAAGCTGCTGCTTGATTATGAAAATAATAATGCACTTTTTGCAAGACTTGGAATGCTGGAAAATTTGAAAGCCATGCCATATGGCGATGTTTGGAATCATTATTGTGAAATAATGGGTGTGCCTGATGACAGAAACTGGATTGACAATGTCTTTAAGTATGAAAAAGAAGTCCTGTCAAAAAGAACATAATTGATTTCTTATAGAATAATTTGAAGAGAATTAACTTCAAATAAAAGAAGAAGATATATTTAGTTTTTGGCTGTTTGATATCTTTTTTGAAGACTATAAGCAATATAAAAGAAGAGGAGTAAACAAAGTGAATTTTCAGGGTCCTTATCAATTTTTTGTACCTATAAAATTTATTAGCGGCTATGGCAGTATTGAAAGACTTGGAGAGCTGACCGAAGGTTTGGGAAATAACTTTATGCTTGTAACCGGAAAATCTTCAATGGAAAGACTTGGCTATACCCAGAAAGTTTTAGATATGCTTCAGTCAAAAGGCAAAAAAGCTGTCCTTTTTGACGGCGTTGAACCTAATCCAACTACTGATACAGTCGACAGGGGTACTGATATCGTAAAAATGAAAAAATGTGATGCTGTTATAGGCCTTGGCGGCGGCAGTGCAATTGATGCAGCAAAAGCTATAGCAGTTGCTGCCGGAAACGGTGGAAAAATATGGGACTATCGTGGCTGCAGTAAAAATACTTCAAAAACTCTTCCTATTATCGCAATTCCCACAACTTCAGGTTCGGGAACCGAAGGAAACAGGTATTTTGTACTCACAAATAAACAACTGAATTTCAAGGAAGGCTTTGCTTTTGAAGAAACTTATCCAAAATTGAGCATAACTGATCCTCAGTTAACTGAAACACTTAGTGAAGAGATAACCAGAGATACTGCAATAGATGCACTCGGCCATTCTTTTGAAGCTTATTATTCAAAAACAGAAAATGCTTTTTCTGATATGATGTCTTTAAATTCTATATGGCTTATCTTTAAATATTTACCGATCGCACTTGACGATCCTAAAAACAAGGAAGCAAGAAGTGCTCTTATGCTTGCATCTACTTTAGGCGGAATTGCAATTAATTATGGTGGCGTAGCCGCGCCTCATGGAATTTCCATGACAATTGGCGGTTTGTACAATACAACACATGCGCACGGTGTAGGGCTTTGCCTTCCCCATGCAATTCAAAAAGCAGTACCGGAAGCTGAAGAGAAACTAAATTTTCTTGCGGAATACCTTGGATGGAGCAGTTCTGATAGTAAAAGGAAAAACGCTGAGATCGTCGGAGAAAAAGTCAGCGATCTGCTGGCAAAGATAAAATTTCCAGGAAGTTTGTCGACATTAGGCATTGGTAAAGAAGGCTTCCCCAAAATAATTGAAAGATTAATTGGGAACGAAGACCTTGCCAATGACCCAGGTTCTTATGAAACAAAGCAGGAAATAGAGGATTTTCTTCTAAAAATAATTTGACCCGTCTTTCCTGTTTGTAATATTTAAAATGGCATGCGGCGAAGTTTATTAATGTTTTAAATTGTATATAAAAGCATGTTTTTAATGGCTGCCTACTTTATTTTAGGCTTTAATGTGCGCATTTTATTGAAAAAAAGTACAGCAGATATAGTTATTATGTCTGCAAACAAAGAAAATAAATAATTTATTTTTAGTTAAAATAAGGTTTTAAAAAAAATTCTAATTAAAAAGTCAGCCACTTAAATGGCTGACTTTTTTTGACAAGAGATGTTCGTTGTTTTAGAATGTTATCTTATTTTTTATTTTGAATTTAAAAAGGGCAAATGGAAGACAACAGAGAAAAAACTGACTTTATCAGAGAAATTATACGTACCGATCTCGAAAGGGAAGGCAGCTCGTATAAAATTCATACAAGATTTCCTCCTGAACCTAACGGTTATCTTCACATAGGACACGCCAAATCAATTTGCTTAAACTTCGGGCTTGCAGGTGAGTTTGAAGGAACCTGTAATCTTAGATTTGACGATACAAATCCTGCAAAAGAAGAATCAGAATATGTCAGGTCCATAAAAACAGATATAAGCTGGCTGGGTTTTGAATGGAAAGACAGAGAATTCTATGCCTCTCAGTATTTTGAACAGCTTTATAATTTTGCATTAACGCTTATAAAAAAAGACAAAGCATATGTATGCGATTTAAGCGCACTGGAAATAAAAAAATACAGGGGGACGCTCACAACTCCCGGAGAAGAAAGTCCATACAGAAATCGCTCAAGAGAAGAAAACCTTGCCATGCTTGATGAAATGAGAAATGGCTTATATCCTGACGGATCAAAAGTTCTAAGGGCAAAAATAGATATGTCTTCTCCTAATATCAATATGCGTGATCCTATAATGTACAGAATACTGCATAAAAACCATCACAGAACAGGAAACGACTGGTGTATCTATCCCACATACGACTGGGCACACGGACAGTCAGATTCAATTGAAAATATTACTCATTCCATATGTACTCTGGAGTTTGAAGATCACCGCCCGCTTTATGACTGGTTTATTGAACAATTAGATATTCATCATCCAAGGCAGATAGAATTTGCAAGACTAAATCTTACTTATACTGTAATGAGCAAGAGGCTGCTTCATGAACTGGTAAATAAAAAATATGTTTCAGGCTGGGATGATCCAAGAATGCCTACTATTTCTGGAATGAGGCGCAGAGGGTACAGCCCTGTTTCTATTCGCAATTTTTGTTCAGAGATAGGAGTTGCAAAGGCTGACAGCACTGTAGAAATTGCTTTTCTTGAACATTTTGTCAGGGAAGATCTCAACAAAAGTGCTGCTCGTGTTATGGCAGTGTTAAATCCCTTAAAAATAGTTATCGATAATTATCCTGATGACATGGAAGAAGAACTTGATGCTGTAAATAATCCGGAAGATCAGGCTGCCGGCTCGAGGAAAATTCCTTTTTCAAAAGTTTTATATATTGAGAGGGAAGATTTTATGGAAGATCCCCCCAATAAATTTTTCCGACTGGCCCCGGGACGAGAAGTTCGGCTGAGATACGCATATTTTATCAAATGTGTTGAAGCAGTAAAAGATGAAAATGGTGATATAACTGAACTTCATTGCACCTATGATCCTGCCACCAGAGGCGGAGACGCGCCTGATGGCCGCAAAGTAAAATCAACACTTCACTGGGTTTCTGCCAAGCACTCAATATCTGCGCATGTAAGATTATATGGTCATCTTTTTAAAAAAGAAAACCCTCTTAAGCTGGAAGAAGGAGAAGATTTTAAAGACAGTATCAATCCTGATTCAGCAAAAACAATAACAGGCTGCAAGCTGGAACCGTCTCTTTCCGGTGCAAAACCTGGAGATGTTTTCCAATTTGAAAGACTTGGTTATTTCTGTGTGGATACTGACTCAGATGATAAAAAAATTATTTTCAACAGAACAGCAACTCTCAAAGATGAATGGGCAAAAATAAAGGCATCCGGTTAAGTGTTTTGTGCATTTCTTATTAAAGTTGCAAAGTCGTGGGCATCAAGCGACGCTCGGGTTGCTCCAATTCCATCCACTCCCTTTATTTTTAGAATCTCGACTGAATTGGCAACATTTACGCTCCCTCCGTATATTAACTTTGCCGAATCTGCGAAAGTCTTATCATAAAGCTTTGACAATGTTTCTCTGATATATTTGTGCGACTTTTCAATAATATCAGGGGTAGCGGCATTTAATTTTCCGATTGCCCAGGCAGGTTCATATATTATCATAATGGTTTTTAAAAAATCATAGGGCAAACCATGTAAAAAGACCCTTAATTGCTTTTCAATAATTATCTCAGTAAGTCCATAAGCTCTTTCTTCTTCTGTTTCTCCAATAAGAATTATAGGAGTCAGCCCTGATCTGAAGCAGGCAAGCATCTTTCTGTTAAAAGTCATATCGTCTTCATTAAAATATATTCTTCTTTCAGAATGACCAATAAAAACATACTTGCAATTAAGATCTTTTAATAAAAGCGGTGATATTGCACCGGTATATGCCCCAGAGTCTTCCCAGAATAAATCCTGGGCGCCAAGATTTATCTTTGTACCTTTAAAAATTTCTGATGCCTGAGGAATATTTAAAAAATCAGGTAAAACATAAACTGTTACAGAATCTGACTTTATCTTTTCCACTTCTTTTACCAAAGAATGGGCATACTCTTTAAATTCTTTTATGCTTTTAAAATAGATCTTTAAATTTGCACCAATTATTCTTTCCATTTTTCCTCTTTTACTGTATTAAAGTTATTAATATTTTAAAATTTTTATTATAATTTAATGATTTCAGATTCTAATTTAAGTTAATTAAATATTATAAAAAGGCATGAATATCTTTTATATTAATAAAAAAATATTTAAAATTAATAATTTCAATGAAAAAATTCACAATATTTATTCTTTAAAACTATAATATATAAAATATATGAAAGTTAGTAGACATAACAGTTAATTTTATTTTTCTATATGGAAGCAAAGCAATAAAATAATTAAAATTTTAAAAAAATATAAATAATTTTTTATTTCAAGGATATTTTATGGACAAGTCAGATTATTATGTAATGGGCATAGATCTTGGTACTCAAAGTGCCAGAGTAGGGATATTTGATAATCATGGCAGATATATTTCGGGAGCATCCAAAGAATATGACACCATATTTCCTGAGGTAGGATGGGCTGAGCAGAACCCCAATGACTGGTGGGAAGCATTAAAATATGTATTGTCAGAGATCGCAAAAGAAGTAGAAGTCAGCATGGTAAAGGGAATAGTGGCCTGCGCAACCTCATCGACAGTAGTCGCTGTAAATGAGAAAGGTGAGGCACTGATGAATGCTCTTATGTGGATGGACATAAGGAGCAAATCGCAGGCTGCCCGCATAAACAGTCAGAAGCACAAGATTCTCAAGCTTTGCGGCGGCGAAGTTTCTGCAGAGTGGATGGTTCCAAAAGCATTATGGATAAAAGAAGAAAAAAATGAGATTTATAAACAGTCGTTTAAAATAATCGAACAGCTTGACTGGTTAAATTACAAGCTTACAGGCAAATGGGCAGCCTCTGTCTGCAATACCACCTGCAAGTGGAATCTGGGCCCTGATAAAAAATGGGATATGGATTACCTTAACTCAGTTGGCCTTGAAGACATAACAGACAAATGGCCACAGGATATCAAAATAGTTGGTGAACTGATTGGCAGCCTGACTTCAAGGGCAGCTTTTGAGCTCGGCTTAAACGAAGACACCCTTGTTTTTGAAGGAGCAATAGATGCCTATGTATCTGTTTTTGGTATGGGAATAGCCGAAAAGGGGAAATTGTCGCTGACAATGGGCACAAGTTTTGTCCATCTTACTTTCGAAGACAAAGAGTTACACAGTGATGCTTTATGGGGGCCATATAAAGATGTGCTGATGGAAGGTTATTGGGTTTTGGAAGCAGGACAGATTTCCGGAGCATCAGTTATTGAATGGTTTAAAAAAGAATTTGTCGGAGATTACAGAGGCAGGAAAAATGTTTTTAACTATATGGCAGACAAAGGAGCAGAAATACCCCCCGGCTCTGAAGGAGTTATCGCTCTTGATTTTTTTCAGGGTAACAGAACGCCATATAAAGACGCACTCGCAAAAGGAGTTTTTTATGGATTGAATTTAAAACATACAAAGTGGCATATATACAGATCCATACTTGAAGCCACAGCTTTTGGCAATTTAAACAATATTAATGAAATAGAAAAATCAGGAAGTGAAATTAGTGAGATAGTGGTAGGCGGCGGTGCAACAAGACATAATCTGTGGCCGCAGATCATTGCTGATGTATGCAACAGACCAATAAAAATTCCTGAAAACAGTGCTTCAGGGATTTTGGGCTGTGCTATAATTGCATTAAAGGGGATAGGAGAATATGATGGTTTTTGTCAGGCATGCAGTGACGTGGTAAAAATAAAAAAAATAATATATCCCAATAACGATAATTATAAAATTTATAGGAAGATATTTGATAAATATCTTTATTTATATGAGAATCTTAAGGATCTTATGCATGACGGAACTTAACAGGTTTTAAGTCCGCACAAGTTTGCACAATTATTTTAAGTCATCAAAAGAGGAGATTTTATGCATAATATTACAGTACTTGGTGCAGGCTATATGGGCAGTGCAATCACTTTTCCATTAGCAGACAACGGAAATAAAGTAAATCTATGGGGTACATGGCTCGACGATTCTCTGATAGAGTCTTCACTTAAAGGATTTCATCCCAAATTAAAAAAACCATTACCTGAAAATGTAAATCTTTATTACTGGCAGGACATGGGACCGGCGTTAGAGGACTCTGAAATAATTTTTTTCGGAATTGCAAGCGAAGGCTTTGTGAATGTTTTTAAAATGCTGCTTGAGCATTTAAAACCAGAGAAAGATTATTATTTTTTCAAACTCACAAAAGGTCTGGTTGAATATGACGGTAAAATTGTAAGAGCATCTGAAGCTGCTTATGATATGTTTGCCAAAAAATTTCCGAATAAAGATTTTTACCTGGCCACTATTGCCGGTCCGGTAAGAGCTGTGGATTTATCTCACAGAATGCCTTCGGCAAGCGTTTATGGTATTTCTGACGAAAAGTTCAGATCGATACTGCCTGATTTTACAACAGATTATTACAGAATTTTCCCCAGCAGCGATTTAAAAGGAGTTGAAATATGCTCAACATTTAAAAATATATATGCAATAGCTGCCGGTGTTTGTGATGGAATTTATAAAAAAGAAAATGTGGGTTTCTACTATAATACAGTTTCATTTATTTTTAACCAGTCAGTTCTTGAAATGGCAAAAATTATCAGGATATCAGGCTGCAGTCATGAAACAGTTTACGATCTGGCGGGTGTTGGAGATCTTCACGTAACCTCAACTGCAGGGCGCAACAGAAGATATGGTGAAATGGTCGGCAGCGGTATGGACGGAGAGACCGCTTTTAAGAAATTGTATGCAGAAGGAGAATATGGTGAAGGCTATATTGCCCTTAAACTTGCAATACCATGGTTAAGCAAGTCAGGTGCTGCGGCCGGGGCTGAAGATTTTATAAAAAATGAACTGCCATTACTTGATACGCTAAGAAATGTAGTATATGGTAATTGTGAACCGATAAAAGAGTTTAAGAAATTAATGCTGAAATTAGGCTGCTGATACCAGTTTTCTTTTGGCAGTTTCTTCAAATATGGTAAATTTTATTAAAGTTATTATATAATTATATTAGACATTGAAGGTATCAACCATATAATGCTTTTAAAGGCAGGCAATTTGGTGTTATGACTGAATTTGGCCAGGATTCCTTAAGCTGGCGGTACATATAGCCTGCCTGTTATATATTTTATTAATATCATTGAAAAATTTTTTTAAAAAAATGGATAAAAAAAATACCAGATTTAATGCTGACCGTGAACTTTTTAAATCTCAGGTCCCTGTAAAATCTTCATTTGTAGATACTGATCCCTGGAGAGTATTTAGAATACAGGGTGAATTTGTAGAGGGATTTGATACTCTGGCGAAAGTAGGGCCATGCATATCCGTTTTTGGATCAGCCAGGACACTTCCTGGAGATCAATATTACACCGCTGCAGAAAACACAGCAGCTTTGTTTGCAAAAAGCGGTTTTGGGATAATAACAGGGGGCGGACAGGGCATCATGGAGGCAGCGAATAAAGGTGCTCATGAAGCTGGAGGATTGTCAATTGGCTGCAATATAGAACTTCCTTTTGAACAGGAACCTAACAAATATCAGGATATATCTTTGAAATTTCATTATTTTTTTGTAAGAAAAATGCTTTTTGTCAAGTATTCAATAGGTTACGTTATTTTCCCCGGGGGTTACGGAACTCTTGATGAGCTTTTTGAGGCGCTGACTCTTTCCCAGACAAACAAGATAGAGCATTTTCCTATTGTCCTTTACGGTACTCAGTACTGGAAGGGTGTGTGTGAGTGGATAGACGAAATTCTTCTCGAGAAGCATTCTAATATAAGCCCTGAAGATAAAAAACTTTATAAAGTGGTAAATGATCCGCAGGAAGCTGTTGACTATGTCTTAAAGGTCATCCAGAAAGAGCATTTTATTTCCAAGTCCTGCCGCTAATCATTACTGCGAATTAATCAGTTATCCTGCAAACAAAGCGATATTCATGTTATGTTGATAGCGGTTCTTTTCTTTGCTATAATAAGCACAGCATTTTGGATCAGGCAAGACTTAGCCAAAATAATAGTTATAAAAAATAATGTTTATTGATATTATGTATCAGCAAATATTATTAAATTAAACTAAAAAATTAAATATAATCAGGATAAAACATGAGTAAAACACTTGATGACAAATTAAATGAAGTATCCACAGATATACTTAAAATGGGCAGGCTTGTCAAAGATACTGTAGAAGATGCTTTAAAAGCTTTCGCTACAGGCGATGTGGAACTTGCACAAAGAATAATAGATAATGATACAAGAGTTGATGACTATGACATCTCTATTGAAGAGAAATGTATGTATATACAGGCTGAACACCAGCCAGTGGCTGGAGATCTAAGATTTATTCACAGTGTATATTTAATTGTAATCTACCTTGAGAGAATAGGCGATATTGCTGTGAGTATTGCAAAACTTGTTAAAAGACTTTATCTCCAGGGGAAAAAGCCAATAAAAAAGGAATTGCTTGATATAATCATTGAAATGGGAAATGTCGCTCAGTCAACTCT
This sequence comes from uncultured Actinomycetota bacterium, assembly GCA_964398155.1. GTDB lineage: Bacteria > Actinomycetota > Humimicrobiia > Humimicrobiales > Humimicrobiaceae > JAMDDL01. The sequence goes on from CAYNMO010000005.1 coordinate 31,281, forward strand.
TGAAAAAGCACATAAATCATTTAGAGACAGGGACGCAAAGCTGGCTTTAAGGCTTGAAGAGATGGATATGGCAATAGATGAATTGCAGAAAGCACTTTACAGGAAACTATACAGCACAGGCTCTAAAGACGAAGATTATATAAAACTTGTCACAAATCTGTCACTTATGAGCAGGTATATTGAAAGAATAGGGGCAAATTCGATAAATATTGGTGAGAGAGTGATATATTTTCTTACCGGTGACTTTAAAGCTATCCACAGTGATCCTTAAAAAATTTATGCTTTATTTTTTAAATATCAGCTGCCACCTGTGACGTGTTAACTTTTGTCAGCCAAATCTACCATTATAGTAACCATCAGTACTGAATCATTGGGATTATTAAAAATCCTGCGGTAGCTTTTATTAGCCAAATCTGCCGGTAATGTAACCCTCAGTCCGTGAATCCTTGGGATTAGTAAAAATCTTATTGGTTTCTCCTATCTCAATGAGTTCCCCCAGAAGAAAATATCCGGTGAAATCAGAAACCCGTGCTGCCTGCTGCATATTATGGGTTACAATGACAATGGTATATTGTTTTTTAAGTTCG
>CAYNMO010000006.1:0-1186 GCA_964398155.1 uncultured Actinomycetota bacterium
ATTAGTGACTTAAAAATGGCAAGCATTCGGGTAGAGACTATTATTGACAGCTTCCCATTTAAAGCATGGCTAAGAGATAAAGAAGGGCGTTTTCTTGCAGTCAATGATCTTCTGGCAAAATCTGTTTCAAAGACCAAGCAGGAGATGACAGGAAAAACAGATTTGGAATTGGGAATATATCCTGAAGAAATTTCAAAAAGATTTATTAATGATGATTTTGAAATAATGAGGCAAAAAAAAGCAAAGTTCTTTGAAGAGCTTGCTTATTCCGATAATATTTTAAAGCCTCACGAAACATATAAAGCCCCTGTTATGGATGAATCAGGCGAAGTAATTGGCACAACAGGTTATACCAGGGATATAAGTGAAATACAAAGAAATCTTTTTGAATCAAAGAAACAAATCAGCCTTTTTAATTCCATAATTGATAATATTCCTGTTATGCTTTTTTTAAAAGATGCAAAGGAATTACAATTTAAAATAATTAATAAAGCGACTGAAGATCTTTTAGGACTGTCAAGAAAGCAAATGCTTGGGAAAACAGACTATGAAATTTTCCCTAAAAAGCAGGCTGATTTTTTTGTTAAAAAAGACAGAGAGGTTTTGAAAAGTAAAAGAAATTTTATTATTGGAGATGAGAAAATTACTTCTAAAAATAATACAATTATTTTAAGTACAACAAAAATTCCTATTCTAGCCGAAAACGGCGAACCTCTTTTTGTTCTTGGAATTTCCGAAAATGTCACTGAAAAAAGGGAATTGGAAAAAACCATTAAAAAACTAGCATATTTTGATGAAATAACCAATCTCCCAAACAGAAGTCTTTTTAAAGATAGATTTAGCCTTGCAGTAGAACGAGCCAGAAGAAATAAACAGAAAATAATGGTTGTTATGCTGGATTTTGATAAATTTAAAGTAATAAATGACAAATATGGTCACGATATTGGAGATAAACTACTTGAAGTTTTTGGAAGCAGACTAAGAAAGATAGTAAGAAAGATAGACACTATCGCCAGATTTGGCGGCGATGAATTTGTAATGGCATTAGGAGATTTTTCCAATGTTTCAGATATGGAAAAATATGCAAAAAAAGTGGTAGATGTATTTAAGGAGCCTTTTAAGGTTAATAAATTAAAATTAGACCTAAAAGGAAGCGTAGGTATTTCCGTTTTTCCTGATGACTCAC
>CAYNMO010000006.1:1196-1570 GCA_964398155.1 uncultured Actinomycetota bacterium
AAGTTTGCTGATGCTGCTATGTACGATGCAAAAAAAAATGGAGGAAATAATTACCAATTTTATTTAAATTTAAATAAAATAAATTAACTTTTGATTTTTAATAATAGATTAATTAATAACACTTAAAGTCCCCCCCCGTTCTTTATGAATATTTTTCAAAAGATTGCAGACATAACAGGATTTTCGGTATGTCATCAGCTTCCGGAAAGATCAATGCTTCTAGGGCATATCTATATGCCGGTCTGCTGCCGATGCTCCGGAATTTATGTGGGCTTTTTTGTGAGTATCGTCCTTTTGTTTTTGATGTTTAGAAAACGCCAGTCGGACATGCCCCCCCTTTATATTATTATTCTGTCGTGTTTGTTTATTGTTTC
>CAYNMO010000006.1:1580-20698 GCA_964398155.1 uncultured Actinomycetota bacterium
TTATGAGTCAAATAATATCATAAGGCTCGTTACGGGTTATTTGTCAGGCGCTGGTATTGCCGTTATTATTTATCCGATATTTGTTTTCCAATACTTCAGGTCATTAGAAAAGGGAAAAATATTTGAAAAATATCAGAACTATATTTTTTTTATAATAATTACTGCCGGTGCCATAATAATACAGGTTCTGCTCCAGCTGTTTCGCCCAGCTTTTTTTGCATTATTTTTTTATTATTTCAACTTTTTCTGTGTAGTTTTTACTTTCTGGTTTTCCAATCTTGCGCTGACTCTTTTGATGCCGAAGTTTGGTCATAAAGCACAGAAGCTCTTTGAGAAAAATCTGGTATTTCCACTTCTGATTTCAGCCGTTCTGTCTTTTATTGAGCTTTTTATTTCATACAGGCTTCATTTATGGGTGAGTGGATTCTAAAACTTATACATATAAACCAAGTCTGCCATTTAAAATTTTAGCTGATCTAGAAATTAAATTCATACCAAAAATAATTACAGGGACTTTGCCTTATCAACGGAAGATGAGTCAGCCAGAGCTGTCACTAGAGTATATTTATTAAATGCCTAAGTAGAAATTTGTTTTAATTATAAAATATTTTTCGATGTAATATTAAATTTAAGCATGATTAGTTCCTGCTTAACAATTAGTCAGAATGGTCTAATCAGGGAAATTTTAATCTTAATTCAATCAAATAATTTGCTAAAATTGCGTTATATTACCGGAAGCTAATTAGAAAATATTATTGAAACTGTTCTGGTATTGCCGCTGTCAACAATTCCAATTCCGACCTGGTGAAAAGCTCCGTTTATGAGGTTGTCTCTATGGGAAGGGCTTGCCATCCATGTATTTAATATTGCGCTTTCAGAACCAATACCGGCCGGAGAGCATTGATATATATTTTCACCTGCATACTGCCATGCGAATGCATTTTCGTTTAATATTATAAAAATGTTTTTGCCTTCAGGGGTGGTATGGGAAAAATAATTCCTGTTAATCATGTCTGCGCACCTTGCTCTGGCAATATTTGACAGTGACAAGTTTAGTGAAAGAGGCCCGGACCCATACTGCGATCTGACACCATTTACGCTGTTAAAAAGACTGCTTTCTATGGAACTGGCCGAAGAGAGCGAACCCGAAGCAGCATTGGCAGAATAAGACCCTGAAGATGAAAGAGAACCGGGGTTTATTCCATAAGAATTGCATAAAAGGTTAAATTCAAGCGAATTGACAAAACCAGCCAGTACATACTGCCTGCTTGCGCCGTTTGCCAATACACCCATCCAGCTTAGAAAGCCTCCGGTATCAGGCTGCCTGTTAAAAAATGCAGAATACATTACATTTAGAAATTTCTCATCAGAAAGATTCTGTGACAGCAGCTCTTCACTGAAAATAAAACCATTTGCCACCTGTGCGCCTGTAACCCTGCCCGTCAGCAGTCCATTGACCCAGCTGGCCAAACCTCCTGCATCAGGCATTCTGTTTAAGCACGTTGCATAAAATCTCGTAACAAAGGCATTTACGTCTGTCTGGCTGCCGGCATATAAAAACTGGGGCAGTAAAATTGAAAAAATTAAAAACACCAAAACAAAAATGAAAAGTTTTCTTATTATTCTTTTCTTCAATATGTCTCCTGACGAATTGGAAATATGGCAATAATTAATTACAAATTTAAAAAATTAAAAGAATAAATCTAAATATATTTTTAATAATATTATAATAATTGCACTATACTTGCAACAATGATTAATTTGTTACGGGTGATTAGCTAATTTTTTAGTGAATTATTTATTTAAATTAAGCTTAAAATATTCTCAATTAGAGCATTTTGGATAGTTGTTAACCAGAAACTAATTAGTTTAAGGTAAGCATATGACTTTCCTGTGAATTACCTAAAAGATTGATATTACTGATCCAGCTCGGGATATGGATATCTGAAATGACCGCTTGCTTTTAATGTTGAAAGCGCATCCAGCTCGGTTATCTTTGTTAAATCTGCAGTAATCATTATAACAAGGGGAATTCCTGTATCACTTTTACGGTTGGATATCATTCCGCCCACATCTTTTCCTGGGTTCTCGGCATCTATCTGAAAGTAAACTATATCTCCGGGCTGCCACTGCAGAAGATTTGCAGGGTCTTTAGCATCAAAGGCTATCGGGAGTTCAAGAGCATTTCTCTGGAAAAATTTTTGCTGAAAATATACAACTCTGAAGTCACTTTTTTTATTGGCAGTTTTGCTGCCCCTTATGTCCATAGGATAGGCATCGATATGTTCGGTCATGTCTGTATACATTAGTTCCATCAGATCGTAGCCGCAGTCATTTAAAACGACGGAAATAACATCTGTCGATATCCAGTTTTTTTCATTTGGGTAACCTGTTTCAGGGTAAGTCTGATAAGCATATGCTATTCCTTCATCGGGGAGCTTCATGAGTCGAAGTGCAATTTTTTTCTGAATATCGCTAAGCTCAAAAACACTTCCGCTTCCTGATAATGTTGTTTCGGTCATGCCGTCGGCACCTGTTGTTCCGGTTTCTGAAATGGTTGTCTGGGAAGAGTCGCCCTGGCTGGCAGCATCTGCTGCTGCGGTATCAACTGATTCTGTTGCTTTTCCCACTGTTAATTCTGAAATAGGAAGACTTAAGTCAGACTTAAAAAGCATTTTTGGAAGTTCAAACTTTACTTCTTTGTAAAATGTTTTTAAATTCCACATCTGAAGGGCCCCAAAAACAATAAAGAAAATTATAATAAGGCCGTATCTCACTTTTCTTGTGTTCTGTGTTTTTCTGATTTTAGTTTCCATAATCAAACATATTAGCTCAAAATTAAAATTAAATAAAGTTCACTTTGACTTTGACTTTTAAAAGTAATGCTGTTATATATTTATTTTGTAAACATAAAGTGAATCAACAATAAAAGGAAGCTCCTTGCAGGAAGTTTAGTGTAAAAACTTGCTTTGACAGGAGTTCCTTAAACAGGGACCGGATATGTATGAACCGTTACTTTATTTTTTAACACTAGTTCCGGCTTTAGAAAAGTGACATTTAAATAAAATTAACACGATAATTAACAGGGCTTAAATAAACTTGGCAAAAGAAAAAGCAGTCTTAACAGGCAATGAAGCAATAGCAAGAGGTGCTTACGAGGCAGGAGTAAAAGTCGCGACAGCTTATCCGGGTACTCCTTCCACCGAAATTCTTGAAAATATTTCCAAATATAAGAGCATTTACAGTCAGTGGTCGGTAAATGAAAAGGTGGCTATGGAAGTTGCGACAGGTGCAGCCATGGCTGGAGCCAGGACTCTTGTAGCAATGAAGCATGTGGGTCTTAATGTTGCAGCCGATCCATTTATGACACTGGCTTACACGGGGGTAAATGCCGGGCTTGTAGTTGTTACTGCCGACGATCCGGGGATGCACAGTTCCCAAAATGAGCAGGATAGCAGGTATTATTCAATGATGGCAAAAATTCCGATGCTTGAGCCATCAGACAGCCAGGAATGCAAAGATTTCTTAAAAGAAGCTTTTAAAATAAGCGAACAGTTCGACATACCTGTATTGCTAAGGACAGCAACCAGGATTTCTCATTCAGGGTCTGTTGTTGATTTGGACGACGATTTTGAAACATTTGATAAAAAACCTTATATAAAAGATCCAAAAAAGTATGTAATGATTCCTGCTTATGCTCAGATTAGACATAAAAGTCTTCTTGAAAGATGGGAGAAACTCAAAGATTATTCCAACAGCAGTCCTTTAAATATTATAATTGAACCGGAGCCCTGTACTAATTCCAAGGCTTCAGATGTAAATTATTACAACAATATAGGTATAATAACTTGCGGAACCTGTTTTCAGTTTGCAAAGGAATCTTTTCCAGGAGTTTCAATATTAAAGCTTGGGATGCCAAGCCCCATTCCCAAAAAGCTTGTCAGGGATTTTTTAAAGGACAGGGATATCGCTATAATTATTGAGGAACTCTCGCCCTTTATAGAGGAGCAGACAAGAAGCATGAATTTGCAGACAGAAGTAATAGGGAAGGAATTCTTTCCCGAAAACGGAGAGTTTAACCCAGCTGTTATAGAGGCTCTCTATGACAGATTTGAAGACCTCCATTATTTTGAAAAAGGATATAAACAGATTCTTAGTGATGCAAAAAGCAGCCAGATATCACCTCTAATTGGCAGATATCAAGAAAAAACTTTTTTTGATAATATTAATGCCCGTGGCAGCATTGATGAAATAAAAAAAATTATCGGAGGCATTGCTCCAAGACCACCCGTTTTATGCGCAGGATGCTCCCATAGAGCCGTTTTTAATATTTTAAAAAAATTAAAGCTTATGGTCATGGGTGATATTGGATGCTATACGCTCGCAGTTCTGCCACCTCTTAACAGCATTGACAGTACTTTGTGTATGGGTGCCGGTGTAGGTCAGGCCCTGGGTGCAGAGAAGGCAGACTCCGGCCTTACCGGAAAGATTGTTTCGGTAATAGGAGATTCAACATTTTTCCATTCAGGGATTACTTCTCTTATAGACAATGTATTTAATAAAAGCACCGGACTGATTCTCATACTTGATAACAGAATAACGGCAATGACAGGTCATCAGACAAATCCCGGCATGGGAAGAACATTAATGGGCGAAGAGACAACCGCCATAATGCCTGAAAACATAGCTTCAGCAGTTGGTGTAAAAAATGTAAGGGTAATAAATCCTTATGATATGAAGAAGCTCGAAAAAGCAATAAAAGAAGAGCTGGCAAGAAATGAGCTTTCAGTTATTGTCTGCCGGCAGGAATGTGTTTTAATAAACAAAGGTAAAAAAAGTGCCGGATACCATGTTAATCAGGGAACATGTAAAAAGTGTGGTCTTTGTATCAAATTCGGATGCCCTGCAATAGAATTTAAGTCAGAAAAATATTCAATAAGCAGAGATATGTGTAACAGCTGCGGTGTATGTTCCGGAATATGTCCCAGCAAATCAATTAAACCTAAAGAACATGGATAGTACAATCATAAAAAAATATTTGTCGGAATGCGGCAAAAAAATAAAAAACAATGAGGTTGTTTCGGTTTTGTTTACAGGAGTAGGCGGCCAGGGCATACTTCTTGCCACTTCCATAATGGCTCACGCATGTCTCTATGATGATTATGATGTAAAGGTCACCGAAGTTCATGGCATGGCCCAGAGAGGCGGCAGCGTGGTAGGCAGCGTCAGGTTTGGGGCAAAAGTTTTTTCACCTGTTATTTCCAAAGCCGATATTATTGTCTCACTTGAGAAACTGGAATCTTTAAGATATATTGACAAGCTTAAAAATAACGGCATTATTATAATAAATGATTTCGAGGTTCTGCCGATTTCAGTTTTTGGAGGCAAGTTTTTATATCCTCACGAAATAAGCGAAAATATTAAAAGTTTTACAGATAATTTTTTTATTTTAAAAGCTTTGGAGGCAGCAAAAAAAATTGGCTCAGAAAAAACCATGAATGTTATTTTAATAGGCGCTCTGTCTAATTTTTTGCCAATAAAAAATCAAAGCTGGCTGAAATCAATAAAAAAAGTCGTTCCAAAAAAAATTCTTGATTTAAATCTTGAAGCTTTTGAAATTGGAAAAAATTTAAAAAAATAATTTTAAGGGGGCATGAATGCCAATCAAACAACTTACAGTTTTTCTGGAGAACAAGCTTGGAAGGCTTGCTGAAGTTGCAAGAATATTAAAAAAGGAAAATATAAACCTTCAGGGATTTTCAACTACTGAGGCAAGGGACTATGGTATTCTTAGAATTGTTGTTTCGGACCCGGAAAAAGCAAGAGATGCATTAAAAAAAGATGGGTTTACAACACATGTTGCTGACGCAATATGCGTAGGAGTGGAAGACAAACCAGGGGAGTTGCTTCAGATTCTTGATATTCTCACAGAACATGAAATAAATGTGGATTATATTTATGTAATTGCAGGCACGAGAGTTGTGCTTAGTGTACCTGATATTGAAAAAGCAGAAAGAATATTAAAAGAAAAAGGTTTTAGCGTCGTATAGCTGGGTTATTTGCCGGATCGCGAGATGTATTAAAAAAAATAATACTTTTAAGTCTAAGGAATACAAATGGATTTGGAATTCTGGAACTCGGAAATTGAACTTATGAAGCGCGATGAGCTGGAACAGCTTCAGCTTGAGAGATTTAAAAAAACATTAGTAAACGTATATGAAAATACGGCTTTTTATAAAAAAAGGCTTGATGACTGCGGAGTCAATCCATATAAATTTTCTGATTTTACCCAAATGGATCAGATTCCCTTTACAACAAAGGATGATTTAAGACTTAATTACCCTTTTGAGTTGTTTGCAAAACCGCTAAATCAGATAGTAAGGGTACACTCTTCTTCGGGGACAACAGGCAATCCTACAGTTGTGGGATATACAAAATCAGACATTAAAATGTGGGGCGAAGCTGTTGCGAGACAGCTTTTTGCAATAGGGCTAAGGCCGGGTGACACCATTCAGAACAGTTATGGGTATGGCTTGTTTACAGGAGGACTCGGACTGCATTATGGGATAGAAGAGCTTGGCGCTATTGCAGTTCCTGTTTCAGGTGGAAACACTGAGAGGCAAATTAAGATAATGCAGGATTTTAAAACAGCTGCAATCTGCTGCACACCGTCTTATGCACTATATATTGCTGAAACAGGCAAAGAAATGGGAATAGATTTTGGAAGCACCACATTAAGGGCAGGCATATTCGGGGCTGAGCCTTGGACGGATGTCATGAGAACTGAAATTGAACAAAGACTTGGCATAGATGCATACGACATTTATGGACTTAGCGAAGTAATGGGACCGGGAGTTGCCTGTGAATGCGTTTATAAAAACGGACTCCATATTTCTGAAGACAATTTTATTGCTGAAATAATAGATCCAAAAACAGAAAAAAGACTCTCAGGCGGAAAAACAGGGGAGCTTGTTTTTACAACCATCACAAAAGAGGGAATGCCTGTTATCAGATACAGGACCAAAGATCTCACTACTATAAATTATGATGTGTGTGATTGCGGAAGAACTCATGGTCGAATGAAAAAGCCTATGGGGCGTTCCGATGATATGCTTATTATTAGAGGCGTTAATGTGTTCCCGTCACAAATTGAGGAAGTTCTTATGAAAGTCAGAGACATTGAACCTCATTATCTCATTGTTGTTGACAAGAAAAACTATCTTGATTTTATCGAAGTCTGGGTGGAAGTTTCCGAAGATATTTTTTCGGAAAAAATGAATGTTCTTGAGGAATTTGAGACATCCATAGAACATAAATTATATTCTTCTATTGGTATAAACATAGGAGTAAAGTTAAAAGAGCCCAAGACAATAAAGAGAAGTGAGGGCAAAGCCAAAAGGGTTATAGATATCAGGAAAGGAGAAAAACCATAATATGTCTGAAAAAGAAAAATTCTGGGATCCGGAAATAACTACTGCTGACAGAGAAAAAATAAGATTTGTTCAACTTGCAAGATTAAAAAAAACAGTTGCTCATTGCTATAACAGTAATATATTTTATAAAAAAAGACTCGATGACGCCGGGGCCAGTCCGGATAAAATAAATTCGCTTGAAGATATTGAAAAAATTCCATTTACTACAAAGGATGACCTTAGAGAAAACTATCCTTTTGGTTTATTCTGCACTCCTAATTCAGAAGTGGTCAGGATTCATGCTTCCTCCGGAACGACCGGAAACCCAACGGTAGTAGGGTATACCAGAAACGATCTTGATATGTGGGCTGATAATCTGATTAGAATAATGTATGATGTTGGAGCAAGAAAAGATGATGTAGTGCAGATAAGCCATGGGCTGGGTTTGTTTACGGGTGGATTTGGTTTTTTGGATGCAGCAGAAAAATTAGGCTGCATGGTTATTCCAATTTCAGGCGGAGTAACTGAGAGACAGTTAAAAGCAATGAAGGATTATAAAACAACCATTATTGCGTGCACACCTTCTTACTGTCTGTATATGTCAGAAGTTGCAGAAAAAATAGGTATAAGATTTGAAGATCTTCACCTTAAGCTGGGTTTTCTGGGAGGCGAGCCCTGGACCGATTCCATGAGAGATGAGATCGAAAAAAGGCTTAAAATGAAAGCACTTAACAGCTATGGCCTTAGCGAAGTATTGGGGCCGGGTGTTTCATGTGAATGTCTTGAGCAAAATGGTCTCCATATTAACGAAGACCATTTTTTAACAGAAATTATTGATCCCCAGACGGGAAGAACTTTAAAAAATGGTGAAAAGGGAGAACTTGTCTTTACGTCACTGACCAAAGAGGCTTTCCCGGTGTTAAGATACAGATCAAAGGACATTTCTTATCTAATCGATGCCCCATGTTCCTGTGGGAAAACTTTGATTAAAATGGCAAAACCTATTGGCCGTTCTGATGATATGCTCATAATACGGGGGGTAAACATATTTCCATCACAGATTGAAGAAATTTTAATGAAGTTAAAAAATTTGGAGCCCCATTATCTAATTGTGGTAAATAATGTAAATCATATGGATACCATTGAAGTATGGGTGGAAGTTTCTGAAAAAATATTTAAAGAAAAAATAATGGATCTTGAATTTTTTGAACAATCAATAGAGGAAAAGCTTTATTCTTCCATAGGGATAAGGGTAAAAGTGAGCCTGAAGGAGCCCCAAACAATTGAAAGAAGTGAGGGCAAGGCAAAAAGAGTCTGGGACAGAAGGAAAGAATAACAATAATTTGGAAAACAAAAACTGTGTAATTGAGGAAGCAAATAAGATTATTTCCAAAGAGCTTATATTCCTTGGCGGGTACAATGATTATGATTTAACAAAATATTATAACCGTGAACTCATTTACGGTTCCTGCTTTCTTGCTTTTTTTAATCTTGAAGAAGCGGAGCAGATATCCTGCAGCCAGTCAGTCTGTTTTAATAATTATTTTGGCAGTGAAAAAAATAATCATCCTTTAAATGCGGACATGCAAAGGATAATAAATTTAATAGTGGGTTTTGAACTTCTAGGAATAGGCATAAACGTTCATGGGACTACAGAAAATACTATTAATAATATTTTTGCCTCTGAGAAAGACTCAGCTGAAGATTCTGACAAAAAATATACCCTGGAACTCTTGTTTGGAGATATTTTTTATTCAAGGGCTGTTATATATTTAGTAAATTATAATGATTTTTTAGTATTTGAGGATATCCTTAAATCGCTTATCAGCCTTCACTATTCCCGCCTGACCATGCATCAGAAGCTGATAAAATTTGCCGGTGAAATTCCAGAGGGTCAGTTTTCAGGAGTATTTAATGAAAATATTTTTGAAATCAAAGCACTGAATGCTCTTCTTAAGTCATCTTTTTTAATTGGCCTTGGAGCGTCTGATTTTGAACCTGGCAGTAATCTTTCATCTGTTATTTTCAGAGTTATTGAAAACATGGTTCTGCTGAAAACTTACAGAGAAATGGAAGATCATTTAAAAAAAATACCAAAAGACATAAAAAACAGCGAAAGATACGAATATATAAATATTGTTGTATCAAATAAAGAAAGTCTTAAGGCGAAAATTGATTTTGATATAAATCTGATAAAACCGGTCTGGTTTAGAAATAATTTCGCAAATCTGGCCAGATTATTTTAGTAAAATTTGCAGCTATTGGGTACATAAACAATACAGTGCCGCCTGCTTCAGGCAATTTGGTGTTAAAACTGACTTTAACCAAGGCATATTAAGCTGACATCAGGCATGGCTGTACCGATACTAATATTTTAATATAACAACCAAAAGCAAAGGTTTTTTTAATGAGGACTGATTTAATTTTACTTCACGCTCCAAGTGTTTATGATTTTCGCGAAAAAAGTATATTATATGGCCCGATGAGTGATCTGGTGCCATCATCACCTATTTTTGAAATGTATCCCATAGGTTTTTTGACAATGGCCAATTATCTTGAAAAAAGAGGAATTTCCGTTCGAATTATAAATATTGCTTATCTTATGATGAGAAATAAAAAGTTCGATGTTCCCAAATATATCAGCAGGTTAAAGCCGAAAGCTTTTGGAATAGACCTTCACTGGATGCCGCACTGCCAGGGAGCAACAAAACTGGCCGAAATTGTAAAAAAATGCCATCCGGAAATACCTGTCATTTTCGGTGGTTTTTCTTCCTCATTTTTCCATAGCGAGCTTATTGACTTTGAGCAGGTTGATTTTATCATCAGGGGCGATTCTGCAGAAGAGCCTTTATATCAGCTGGTAAAAACAATTAAAGAAAAAAAGAATAATTTTAAAGAAATACCAAATCTTGTATGGAAAGAGAATGGCAGCCATTTTGTAAATCCCATAGAGTGTGTTTCGAAAGATTTACAGGAAGTTGACTTTGATTACAGGATAATGTTTAGGCATGTTGCAAGATACCTGGATTTAAATGGAATTATTCCATTTGATGGCTGGATGAAATATCCTGTAACAACAATACCTATTATAAGAGGATGCAACAGGGACTGTTCGGGATGCGGAGGATCACGCTCAGCTTTTGAGGATTTTGGCTGCCGCAAAAAGCCGGCATTCAGAGATCCTGTCAAACTTGTGGACGAAATACTTGTAATGCAGAAATATATTAATGCACCAGTTTTTATTCTTGGTGATATTACACAGGGTGGAAAAGATTATTTAAAAACTTTCTTTATGAGTGCTCGAAGGTTAAGGAAAGACATCCAGATATTTTTTGAATTTTTTGAGCCTCCGGAGAAATGGTTCTATGATGAAATAAATAAAATATTTGATAATGTGTGCTATGAAATATCGCCCGATTCGCATGACGAGAATATTAGAAAAATAATGGGCAAGTCATTTTCAAATACAGAGCTTCTTGAAAGTATCAAATATGCTCTCAATGGGGGGGCAAAAAGATATGACCTGTATTTTATGACTGGACTTCCTCACCAGACAAAGGAATCAGTCCTTGACACTGTAAGGTTTTGTGAAGAATTTTATGAAGAAATCGGGTGGGATAAAAGATTTATGCCTTTTATATCGCCGATGGCTCCATTTGTTGACCCTGCAAGCAGGGCTTTTGTCGAGCCTGAGAAGTTTGGGTATACATTAACAAGGAAGACTTTAAAAGATCACATTGAGGCAATAACAATGCCGTCATGGAAATATATACTTAATTATGAAAGCAGTTATATTACAAGGGATGACCTTGTTGACTCTACATATGAGGCAGCTCTGGGTCTTAACAGATTAAAGGGCAGGGCAGGGGCAATAACTTTGGAAGTAATGTCAGAGAATGAATCGCGTATAAAAACAGCATTAGTACTTATGAAGGAAATCGATGATATCGTGGAAAAATCAAGGCCTGAGGATTTAGAGTCGGGGCTTGAATTGCTCAAAGAGAAAATGTTTAAATACAGCCTGTCAACGGTGTGTGAAAAAAGCGAACTCCAGTTTCCTCTGACAAACAGAAGCTTTAAATGGCTGTCGATAGCAAAGGCTGTTTTATTTCCGAGTCGTTAGTAAAAAAAGCCAGCCTGTTTGTGTTTTTTTATCAATATTTAATAAGTTTACATTTATGGCGCGCAAAAATGTTTGAAAATTTTAAGAAATCACTTTTTTTAAAAAATGATCTGAAAGAGCTTGAAAACTATTTTAATGGTTTTGTGCTGGATTTTGAAGGCATTTTCCAGGAGGCACTCTCAAACACCCTTCTGGCAGGCGGAAAAAGGATCAGGCCGGCTCTTTTTTTAATTTGTGCCAAAAACGAAAGCTATGATATAAAAAATCTTATTCCGGCCGCCGCCGCCATTGAATTTCTGCATACCGCTTCTCTTATTCATGATGACATTATTGACAAGTCGCTTCTAAGAAGGGGCAAAAAGACGATCCACAATATTTACGATAAGGATACTGCAAGATATGCCGGAGACTGCCTGTTTACTTACTCGTTTTATATTTTAAATTCGTATCATGATTACAGGATTTTAAGAGAAATGTCTGAAACGTCTCAGCTTTTGGTAATAGGTGAATTTGATCAGATCAAAACAAAAAAGATACTTGATCAGAGTGAAGAAATGTATCTGGCAAAGATAAACGAAAAAACTTCATCATTGTTTAAATTGAGCTGTGTTCTGGGCGGGATACTTTCAGGCTCAAATAATGACGATATTGAAAATATGAGAAAATTTGGAGGTTACCTCGGTATTGCTTTCCAGATTAACGATGATCTGATAGACATAAATATTAACAAGCCAAAGGAAAAACAGAACAAACCTATCGGCAACGATATAATGCAGGGCAATATAACACTTCCATTGATATACGCATTAAAAAACAGGAAATACAGAAAAAAAATAGAGGATCTTGCCGGAGAAGGCGGGCCGATTGATTATGAAAAGGCAAATGAAATAATAAGCATAATTTATAAAACAGACGCGCTAAATTTATCCCGCCAGAAAATAAGACAAAATTTAAACGAAGCAAAAAAGGTGATAAGGCAGATAAATGGCGCAGAGAGAAAAAATGGACTTATTGAAATTTGTGATTTTTTATTAAATACTATTGAAAAAGCAAAGTAACACGAATGAATTTTTATTTAAAAACTTTTTTGGATGTAATATCTGTCACTGTTCCCATATTTTCAATAGTCGCAATAGGATATTTATTTAGAAGAAAAGGAATAATAAGAGAAACAGCTGTTCCGGAATTAAACAGTATTGCTTATTATCTCGGACTTACTGCTCTTGTCTTCACAAGTATAGTCAAATACGATTTGAAGGAAATTTTTAATGTAGGAATTGTTAAAACTCTCTATCTGACTTTTGCAATCTTTATTGTCATCGTCTTCCTAAGTGTTTATTTTCTGAAAATAAACAGCAAGGCAAAGGGAGCCATGGCGGTTTCAAGTTTTAGATGCAATATGGCTTTTGTAGGAATTCCAATAATAATTTCTGCCTTTGGGGATATAGCAGCTGCCAAAACAGCTATAATTATTGCATTTATGACTCCGGTCAATGTTATTTTCGCAATAATATTTTTTAAAATGCTGGGCGGAGACGGAAACAGGAAAAATTATGGCAGAATTCTTCTTGATTTTATCAGGGATCCGATTCTTATAGCCTCAGTGCTCGGAATTGTGTTTTCATATTTCAGACTGGTAATCCCGGATGCGATAATGAACCTTTTAAATATTCTGGCAGGCCTGGCCGTGCCTCTTGCTCTGTTAACAATAGGAGCTTCCTTTAGATTTTCCCATATCAGAAAGAACCTGAGGTTCCTGATACCTGCTTCGTTTTTGAAATTATTAGTCGAGCCCTTTATTGCTTATTTTATTGGGAGATATGTTTTCAGAATGGGATCGCTTGATGTAAGCATTATCGTTATTTTGTTTGCTATGCCTCTTGCTGTTGCGGCCTACATTATGGGTAAAGAATATGGCTCTGATTCGGACTTTTTATCCTCCTCCCTCATAATATCGACTGTTTCTTCTGCTTTTACACTGACTCTGTGGCTTTTTATCATGAAGATTATTTTTAAGGCCTGAGTTATTTGGCATGCCATAAATCAGATCTATGTTTTTAGCTCCAATAGTAAAATAGTGCTTGGATAATGGTTTTTTGGCAGCAAAAGAGATTAAATTCAAGGTATTTACAACAACATTTCATATTGCAGGGACAATATCTTTATTGATAAAAACTATTCTTTGGAGTATCTGACTGTTTTAATTTTTTTTAATTTGGATATAATACTAAGTTGACTGTTCTAAACTGATTAACAAGCAAAGGCTTTTAATAAAATGGAAAGAAAAATAAAAATACTTAATATTGTCCCGACTCCTTTTTTTGCCGACAGGGGCTGCCATATGAGAATACTCGGCGAGATGCAGGCACTCTCAAAATATGGATATCAGAACATTATCTGTACTTATCATAATGGGCGTAACCTGGAAGGTCTTGACATAAGGAGAATCGTTAATATCCCCTGGTATAAAAAACTTGAAGCCGGACCCTCATGGCATAAATTTTATATTGACATATTGCTGTTCTTTAAAGCTGCATCAATTTATATAAAGGAAAAACCGGACATTATATACGGCCATCTCCATGAAGGTGCTTTTGTCGGCGGACTTGTAAAATATCTTGTTTCTTTTGGCAGGGTGCCTCTCGTTTTTGATGTTCAGGGGAGCCTAACATCAGAGCTTGGAACCTTTAACTGGCTAAAAGGCGGGCCAATTAAGTGGCTTTTTCATAATTTTGAAAAATTTATCTGCAAAATGCCGAACTTTTTTATATGCAGCTCAGTTTCAAATGGAGAGATCATTAAAAACAGATTCCATGTAAAGCCCGAAAAGGTAAAAGTGGTTATTGACGGAGTACACACAGACTTTTTTAACAGGCCTCCCAAAACGGGATTTAAAAGCAAACTGGGTATACCTGAAGATGCTCCTCTTATTATTTTTACCGGCGCCCTTCTTGCAGCAAAAGGCATATCAAATCTTGTCGATGCCATACCAATGGTTTTGTCCGTAAATAAAAACATACACTTTCTGATAGTAGGTTACCCTGTTGAGGAGACTGAAAAAAGAATAAAAGAGCTTGGCATTACTGCCAATGTCCATATGACTGGTATGGTGGATTATTTTGACCTTCCCGATTATCTTCTCATAAGCGATGTTGCAGTAGAGCCTAAAATTGATAAAGCCGGGGAAGCAAGCGGCAAGGTTATTAATTACATGGGGGCAGGCCTTCCTGTAGTATGCTTTGACTCACAAAATAACCGCAGGTTTCTTGAGGATGGCGGTATATATGCAGCAGAAAACAAAATAGAAAATCTTGCCGATAAAATGCTGTGGGCTATAGACAACCCGGATAAAGCAAAGTTATTAGGAGAAATGAATAAAAAAAGGGTTGAGCAGGTTTTCTCATGGGATAACAGCATTAAGGATACTGTGGAAGCTTTCAGGATACTGACTCAAAAGAAAGCCAGAAGCTAATAGTTACCTCCTCTATTTAAAGATGCATAAAATTTCAAAACAGGAATTTATTTTTTTGTATCCTCTTTTGCATTAAGGAATATTATTGAAAACCCTATGAGTATAAACATTGCATGCAAAGCGCTTATATAAATTTTCAAATAATCAAATATTTTGCTGAACTGATCCAACGATACAGAGCTGGCAGTTTTATTGAACGAAACAGAAAGATTGTTTATTTTAACTGAAATATCAGCCAGGCTGCTTCCGAGCTGCTCGATATCACCAGCATTTGCATTTAAAGATTTTCCTGTATTTGCAAGATCTTTGGAGAGCTGGCCAAGGCTTTCGCTTCCATCCTGAAAATATGTATAAACAGATTCAAAAGGTTTTAAACCCAGGACATTAAAATCAACAAGTTTTGACATTTCCCTAAAAGCTTTTGAAGTGTCATCTGTAACAATTGACGCGGTCTCAAGAGAATCTTTGGCAGTGGTCACACTTCCTGCGATGTCTGCTGTGGCAACAGAAGCATTTTTCATGGCTATAGATATTGAATCAAAACCTTCGGTAATTGAAACAGTTAAAGTATTGAGAGTGTCATTACTTAAATTGATCGGTGATAGTTTTGGAACAAAAACAAGAGAAAAAACAATACCCAAAATACCAAAAGCTATCAGCAGAACAGATATAATGTACAGAATCAGTCTTTTCATCCAAGTCTCCAGTTCCCCTATATTTTATAAATAATATTTGCAACTTTACAGCCAAAACTGAGTTGTTTGTCAGAAACTAGTCAGTTTCTGGTCATCAATTAGCCAAAATGATCTAATCAGGTAAATTTTAAGCTTAATTAAAACAAAAAATTCATCAAAAACTTAAATTATCTCCATTGAACTATTTATATAAAAGATTGTAAATAAAATAACTTGCCATTACTTTTTTTATATAATTTTTTGTTTCGTCATAAGTCAGGCTTTCGATAAATTCATCAATATCGAGGCTGCCATATTTTGAAAGCCATTTTTGCATTGCGCCCGGGCCGCCATTATATGCACCAAGTGCATAATATTTGTTACTTCCAAAATTTGACAGCATCTGACTTATGTAAAAAGAACCCATAGTTATGCTTGTCTGCGGGTCATGAAGCATGGACTCGTTATAATTTGAAATACCTATCTGGCTGGCAATGCTTTTACCTGTTGCAGGCATTATCTGCATAAGGCCCTGCGCGCCCGCATGAGAACCTGCGTCAGCTTTAAACCTTGACTCCTCCCTGATAATTGCAAGAATGAAATTAGGCTCAATATTATATTCTGCACTGTATTTTAAAATAAGGTCATTATATGCATATGGGAAAAAAAGATAATAATAATAATCTCTTTTATCTCCCTGAAGAGAGGAGGATAATTTTGAGGCATTTTTCTGAACAATTCCTATTGAATTTTCGTAATCTTTGCTTGAAAAATAAAGTGTTGAGATCTCCAGAATTTTATCCGGGTCTGCATCAGTTTCCTCTTTTGAAGCAGCAATTTCAGCAGCAGCACTGTCATAAAATTTAATAAACAAAAGTTCTTTGGCCTTGTTAATATGGGTTGCATTTTTAATGTCTGTTATTTGTCCAGGTATCATGTCACTATAAATATCAGGAATTATTTCGGCTATGCCCGGATTTAGCGGACTTAAATTTAAATTAAAAGCAGGCATCGCCACATCAGTTCCTGCATTTTTTAAAATTTCAGCTGAAGCAAAACCATAATATGACAAAGGCTCCATTGAAAAAGTCTTTTCCAGAAGGCTCATCGCCTCAGCTTCTTTTCCTGATTTTAAAAAGCATTTTGCCCGCCAGAAAAGCCCCTTTTCTTCAAGAGCTCCACCGGCAAACTTTGCGGCCATTTTTTCAAAAGTAATTGCGGCGCTGTCAAATTCTTCAAGCCTGTACTGGATCCATCCCAACTCCCAGTATCCGGTGGGAAGCATGTCGCCCTCAGGGTATTCATCAATTAGCCTCTGAAAATAAAAGGCAGCATTCTGCCAGTCATCAGCAATATATGCAATCCTTCCGCATCTGTAAAGGCTGTCATCACCGAAATTGCTCTGGGGGAATTTTTCGAGCATTTTCTTGTAAGTATTTATTGCTTCATTATAAGCACTTAAATTTGTGAGGCTTCTTCCAAGATAATAAAGAGAATCGTCGGCGAATGTTCCTGACGGAAATTTTTCATAGTATAATTCAAGGTATTTCCGGGCATTTTCATAATTATTCAAATTAAAATAAGTCATACCTGTTTTAAATAGGGCTTTTGAGTAAGAATCAGGATATTTGTCTGCAGCACCTTCGCTTTCAGTAATGTTATTTAAATCTTTAAGGGCAGTATCGTAATAATAGTTACTGAAAAGATTTTGAGCTCTTAAATACAATTCATCAATTGTCGGTTTAAAAACGGGAAGGCTTTTCTCCTGGGCAAGTCTTGCCAGATTATCAAGCGACAGCTGTGCATATTCAGATGTCGGATATTCAATATAGATTTTTTTAAAAATATCATATGAGACCTGGGCGCTGCCGGATTTTTCACTGCAAACACCTTCCTGAAATAAAGCGTAAGGCACAAGTTCTGAAGACGCAAATTTACTGCAAAATAATTTGTACTGGTTGACTGCATTTACAAAATCTTCCTGAAGATAATATGAATCTGCAAGTTCAATCAGTGCTCTCTCCCCGAATATGCTTTGAGGGTAGCTGCTTATGAGGTTTTTATAGCCTTCTACTGCCAGATCATATTTTTTTTGCATAAGCATGCTTTTTGCGGTATAAAAACTTATATAATCAGCCATAATCAAATAAACTGATTTTATTTTTTCCAGATAATATTGGGCCTCAACATATTTTTTTTCTTCAAAAGATGTAATCCCCAGCTGAAAATAATATCTCTGGGTTGAAATATCATTTATGTTGCCGGTATCTTTTATTTCTTCGGAATTGGAATTATCATTAACCTCTACCGCTGTTGAAGTCGTCTCGGCCGCAGTATCTGCTGTAGTGGAACTTTCACTTGTTTCTGCAATTACAGCAGTAGTATCCGGCGGCACCTCAGTTGTTGTGGTGCTCTCCTCATCAGAGTTTACAGGTGCTGATGAAACCGGTGTAGTATCTTTAGAGGCAGAAATTCCCGAAAGCAGGCTGCCGCAACCGGTAAAAGAAATAACCATTAAAAAAATTACCATGAAAGAAATTATTTCTTTCATATTTACTTTAAGCTTTTTTTGTTTTTTCATTATATTTATAAATTTAAGTGAATTCTTAAAGCATTATTTATAATTACCCGGATTTCAATATCTTCAATGCTTCCAATTTGGTCTGATAATCTATTTTTTGAAATTGTTCTTATCTGGTGCGCAAGTACCAGCGAGTCTCTTGCGAGCCCTGTTTTTGAACTTTCGTGTTTTTCAAGTAAAACTTCATTCGGGTAAACCTTTCTGCCTGACTTTAGTGAGGTGATTGGCAATATTGTCAGCAGAGGCATCGAAATACTATAGTCATCATCGCTGACAATTAAAACCGGTCTTACACCTTTTTGCTCTGACCCTGTAACAGGATTTAAATTCGCTGTAAAAATTTTCCATTTTAAAACCATCAGACTCTTCTTTCCTGTTATTCAAAATCAGAATATTTGAAATCTTCTTCTATCTCAGCAATATCTGCAAGGAACAGGGGATCTCTGCTCGCAGAAATTATTTCTTTTTTTATTTCAGCTTTTCTAAGAGTATCCAGTTCATTTATTAACGCATTTTCAACAAAAGATGTAATTGATTTATAATAACCATATCCGACTGCTTCTCTTACCTGCATTATTATTTCATCTTTAATTATTAAAGTTGTTTTTGATCCCATTGCCATAACCTCTTCCGAAAGTAGATAAAAATAATTTTTTATCTACTTATACTATTATATTCACTTTGATATTGCAATATAAAAATATGGTTTATTATATGGTAATTTTACCGGGAATTAATCGGGTCAGGGCCAATAACCTGGTTTTAATGAATTATTTGCTTAAATTAAAATGAAAATATTTTTAATCAGATCATTTTAGGCAGTTGTTTGCCAAGTGCTGGCAAGGTCAGGACCAAT
>CAYNMO010000006.1:20708-25801 GCA_964398155.1 uncultured Actinomycetota bacterium
TGGTTTTAATGAATTATTTGCTTAAATTAAACTCAAAAAAATTTCTTAATTTAATCCATGCGGTGAACCCATTACCAGAAATAAATTATTATTATCATAAATAAAATTAACTGTATTTACTTTAATTTATAATGTTAAAATTAACAAAAGGTGTTTCCTTAAAACTATAAAATTTGATCATTATATTCTCATGGATTCTTCTCTTATTGCGCAATTAATTTTAAGGTTTGGATATCCGATAATATTTTTGCTAGTTGTATATGAAGGACCTCTGGTTACTATTGCGGCTGCATTTTTTGCTGCATCCGGGTATTTAAATGTTTTTATTTTATATCCCCTTATTGTGATAGCAGATTTGTCTTCCGATATTATGTGGTACTATGTCGGATATTTTGGGAGAGAAAAAGTTATTAATCGCTGGGGTCGTTTCTTTGGCCTGCACAGCGATAATCTTGAAAAGTTTCAAAAATTAAATAACAGGTTTAAAAATCATCAGGGTAAAATATTATTTATAGCCAAAATCAGCCATGTAATTGGTTTTCCATTTCTTATAAATGCAGGAATGTTTAAATGGGATATAAGGAAATATATATTATTTAATTTTTTGGCAACTATTCCTAAAACTCTGGGCTTTATGATTTTAGGATATTTCTTCGGTAAGGCAGGCAATATAATAAGCAGGTATCTTGGATATGGAACATATATCGGGATAGGCGCATTTGTTTGTTTAATTATTACATATTTTCTTATTGTTAAATTTGCCAAGAAGAAATTCAAAAACTATGAAGAGTAAGCTAAAAATATTAATTACAAGCGAGGTTTATCCTCCAATTATTACCGGTTCCGGAATCGCTGTTACGAGGCTCGCTGAGGGACTGGCCGGCAGAGGCCACGATGTTGCAGTAGTCTGCCCGGGCAAAAGCATCAGAGGGGAAGTAACCTTTGAATCCGGTGTTGCCGTTTACAGGCTGAGCTCACTGAGACTGTCGGGATTTTTTAATAATCAGCTAAGAATTTCACCGTTTCCTAAAAAAGCCCTGGCAGGTATTTTTAAAGAATTAACTCCTGATGTAGTCCATATTACTGACCATCATTTTATATCCTCGGCTGCTTTTTTACTGGCTCAAAAGAATAATATAAAAACGACAGGAACTAATTTTTTTACTCCTTATAACTGGCTGGACAATTTACCGATAAGAAAAAACTCACGAATATATAAAATTGCCGCAAAATTTTTATGGCAGTATTTTGTAAAATTATATAACAAAGTTGATACTGTAACAGTCCCTACTTTTTTCAGTAAAAAACAGGCTCAGGAGGTAGGAATAAAAAAACCACCGGAGGTTATTTCATGCGGCATTGATTTGAAACAATATAATAGCGGGCAGACAGATAAAAATATTTTTTCAAAATATAAAATAAAAGAAAATAAATTTACGCTACTTTCAGTGTGCAGGCTTGACAAGGAAAAAAGAGTGGATGTGCTGCTAGGGGCAGCCTCTCTTTTAAAAGATAAAAAAGACTTTCAGTTTATAATAACGGGGAGGGGACAGGAAAAAGAAAACCTCACCAGACTGGTTATAGAAAAAAATTTATCAGAAAGAGTAATATTTACCGGTGTTGTTTCTGATATGGATTTAAAAAATTTATATAAAATCAGCGATATTTTTTTAACTGCGAGCGAAGTTGAGCTGCAGGGATTGTCCATAATGGAGGCCATGGCTTCGGGGCTGCCCGTAATCGCAGCGAATTCAATGGCTATCCCTGAATTAGTGCATGATGGCTTTAATGGTTTTCTTTTTGAACCGGGCGAGGCTTTAGACGCTGGTGAGAAACTGTTAATGCTTGCCTCTGATAAAGATCTTATAAGGAAAATGTCGCTTGCCAGCCATGAACTTATAAGTGAGCACAGCATGGAAATCACACTTGACAGGTTTGAGGAAATATATTACAAAAATCTGGCACAATAAAAAACATTTGCTCGAAAATAAATCCTCAGAGGTATTCGTGTTTATGCTGACCATGTCAGTAATGAATATTGCGGTATTTTAGCCTGAGACTATGACGTTTTTACCTGCTGTTTTACAGGAAGCTGCTTTAATGTGAGCTGACTATCGAATCAGCTGGCAGAAAAGCTTTTTTGTGATGGTGAATTGTTTCAGCAATTAAACTGATATTTGCATTCCAGAGGCACTGTTCTTCATGCTTGCGGCTAGCCGGCCTTTTCTTACCAAAGTACTCTGCGTCACAGGTCTGCATGTATAAAACAAATATTCTCGTTAAAGTTATATTCGAATCAGACTTGCCAGGAATATCCCTGTTTATCAGCAGGCATTAGCTATTTCTTTATAAAAATGCCCGGTATTTACATTATTTATATTTTTATATTGAAAATACAGGCTTTCGAGCTTTTCAATTATGTTTTTTATATCGTGCTCTTTTACCAGTTCGGCTGACATTCTTCCGAAATTCTCTCTCAGCTTGCTGTCCAGATATAATATTTTTATTTTATGCGCCATTTCTTCTTCATCAAATGGTCTGGTCGTAAATCCGTTTAAATTATTTTTTACACAGTCAGGTATGGCAAGTTTGTCTGCCCCTATGACTGGCAAGCCGGAAGACATTGCTTCAAGTATGGAAATACCCTGAGTCTCTATAGTGCTGGCTGTTATAAAAATATCATGATCTTTATAGATGCTGCTTAATTTATCATGTTCCACGTATCCATAAAAATTAATATTTTTCTCAAGCCCCAGCTCTTTTGTCAATAATTTCAGGCTTTTTAATGCAGGGCCTTCGCCTACAAGGCCAAGATTAATATCAGGGAATTCCCTGCCAAGTATACCTACAGATTTAATAATTACATCAATGGACTTCTCGAAACTCATTCTCCCGACATAAAGCAGTTTTACTTTATCAGTATAATGTTCTTTGGCAGTAAAGTTATCCAGTTCAAGGCCATTACTTAAAAAAATGACTTCAGCTTTTAATCCATTTTTAATGATATCTTCTTTCATGGTTTTGGATGGAACAATTACCAGGTCACACTGGTCATACAAATGGTTGGATATCTTCCAGACAATTTTTTTTGAAATATTATTTTTATCAGATTTATCAATTTTTATATTTGGGAAAATACAGATAAGAAAATCAGGCAGATATGTGTGATAAGTTCCAATTAGTGGAATTTTATAACGCCTGGCAAATCTTACTCCTGCGGCGCCCAGAGTCCATGGGGTATGGATATGAATTATATCAGGATTAAACCTTTTAATGCTCTCATTTACTTTCTGCTGGACGGGCAGAGCAAGTCTGAATTCTGGATAACCTATAAGACTAATAGAAGTATGTCTCTCTATGGAGATATTCTCACTAAGATCCTGAAGCTCTTCCCCTCCATAATTTGGCGCATAAAGTTTTATTTTATGTCCTTTTTCTGCAAGATGCCGGATAAAATTTAATAATGTTATCGTGACGCCATTAATGTTTGGATAAAAAGTATCAGTAAATATTGCTATATTCATTAAAAAGTTGCCCCTGTCAAATAATAAATTACACTATTAATATATTAATTTGGATATATTTTAGAAGATAATAAGAACTTTTAAAATATTACTTCATTTCTTTCACATGCATTCATGCTTCAAGAAATACATTCCAACACTATAAACTTATATCATAATAATAAAAAAATTTATAAAAGTCTAATAAACATGTCTCCTTACCGTCAACTTTTACATTAGTTTCTTGTGAGCAGTTAGCTAAAATAGTCTGATAGTAAAAATTATAAGATTAATTTAAACAGATAATCCACAAAAAAACTGAGTTACACACAAAGAACTGGTCATATTAAAAAATTGATGGGCAACTGATCAGTTTTTTAGTTAATAAAACAGTTTTGTGATCAGCCTGCTTAAATCAGGCATATTTTTTATTTAAGCATTTTGTCTGTTCCTGCCTGAAATTAATATAAAAGCCTGTGATACTGGCATGCGGCACAAGAAAAAATTATCAGGAGATTGAAGTATCGGCATAGATAATGTTTATGTTTTTCTCAATTGCAAGAAAAGCTTTGACTATTGCCGGATCAAAATGACTTCCACTACCCTCAACAATTATATTATGGGCTCTTTCGAGGCCGTAAACATCCTTGTAGGGTCTTTTTGAAAGCAGAGCATCATATACATCAGCAATAGCCATGATGCGAGCCGGGAAAGGAATCTGCTCTCCTGCAAGTCCATCAGGATAACCGCTTCCATCCCATTTCTCATGATGCGACTGAGCAACTTCAATGCCTATTTTAATAAAAATATTATAGGGATACTTTCGATATACTTCTCTTAATGTATTGGCACCAATAATCGTATGCTTTTTTACTTCTCCAAATTCACTATCAGTAAGTCTGCCTGGCTTTAAAAGAATATCGTCCCTTATCCCGACTTTCCCTATATCATGAAGAGAACTGGCGTTGTGGATACATTTGACAAACTCAGTATTTGTCATTGTGCCATATCCTGAGTGTGCTCCCAGATGCACTGCCAGTAAACGGCAGATTTTCTGCACACGCTCTATGTGCCCTCCGGCAATATCATCGCGGGATTACGAAAGCTTTGCCAGCGCATATATTGTCTCCAGCTGCGACTCTGAAATTTCTTTTACTTTTTTATCTACAATTTCTTTTAATTTTTTATTTTGATTCTCAAGCTCAGTCTGTAAAAAATGAATCTTCAGGTGAGTTTTGACACGCGCCTGAACTTCCATTATCCTGAATGGCTTTGTAATATAATCAGCGCCTCCACTGGAAAAAGCCTTTATCTTGTCCCTTGCTTCATCAAGGGCACTTAAAAATATTATAGGGATATCTTTTAAGCGTTTGTCAGCTTTGATGTGCATGCATACTTCGTAACCATCCATATCCTGCATCATTACATCAAGCAGAATTAAATCTGGAAGATCATCTGAAGAATTCAAAATCTTTAATGCTGTCTTACCGTTTAAAGCAACCTGACGCCTGTAACTCTTTGGTATCGCATTGACAAGAATATCAACAGATTCAGGATTATCATCAATTATTAATATTTTTGCCTTAATTT
>CAYNMO010000006.1:25811-26853 GCA_964398155.1 uncultured Actinomycetota bacterium
TTCTGAAGCCAGGTTAATTCCGTCCAGAATTTTTAATGCTTTTTCAAAGTCATAATTATAAGCAAATTTTTTAATTTCATCTATTTTTTTCCCAAAATTTGTATTAAATTTAAGAGCATTAAACTCCTCAAGGCGTTCGATAGCTGATACATCATAATTTCTCAGTGATTTTGCAAGAGCATCTAATAGCGGTTTTAATTCAAAAAGGTTTATGGGGCTTAAATCTGATTGGGCAGTCTCTTCATCTTCACTAATTTTAAGAAGTTTTATTGAAGAAAAGGTTCGGTTTAAATTAAAACCCAGTTCTTTAATCAAAGCTTCTGCAATAGCAGATTTTCCTGTTTTAATCTCAGCCTCAAGTCTGGCGGCCAGGCCCGATATTTCCATGGCGCCAAGGTTTCCGGCTGCACCCCTGAGGCTGTGGGCCAGCATTTCGGCTGTTTTAAAATCATCTGTGTCCATAGCCTGCTGTATATGAGCGACTACATATTTCTGGTTTTCGGAAAACTTTATTAAAAGGCTGTAAAACAGTTTTTGATTACCCAGTAAACGATCAGTCCCTGTTTTTACATCAATACCCTTAAGGCAGGCTGACATATCTGTTTCTCCTGTAATTTTTTTATCTGCCCCCGCAAAAAAATAAGTTTTTGCAGCCTCACCTTTTTCTGTCATGTCATTTTGTTTCTTTTTAATCAATTGGGCCAGTGTATTAAATAACTTGCCAGTGTCTACCGGCTTGGTTAAAAATCCATTCATTCCTGCCTCAATATATTTTATAGGATTGTCGGTGATAGCACTGGCAGTCAGTGCTATGATAGGGATTGCTTCAGCGCCAGGTATCTTCCTTATTAGTGTTGCTGCCATGAATCCATCCATATCCGGCATTAAAACATCCATCAGCACAGCATCGTATTTATCTGTCTTAATTCTTTCGACAGCTTCAACACCATTACCTGCTATACTTACTTTCATATTAGCTCCCTTAAGCAGTTCCAGCATAATTTCTTTATTGATTTCATTGTCCTCAACTCACACCATGCGA
>CAYNMO010000007.1:0-9672 GCA_964398155.1 uncultured Actinomycetota bacterium
TATAATAATTTTTATAAAAATATTAAAAAAATATAATTATTACTTGCAATTTTAATTATAATTAGATTATAATTAAAATTGTTTTAAATATACTTACGATAAGTATATTTAATCTAATGTTCTTTATATAGAGATATTAATCATGATTTTTGGGAGCAATGAGTCTTTTTCTTAAGTCTGGACGCCGAGGGAAAAGATTGGCTAATGGCGTAACCGACTAAAACTAACATGGTTTTTGTCGGTTTTTTGTTTTTAAGGGATTCCTTTAAAAATATTTTATAAAGATGGAATTAATTTAGAAAAAAGTAGACATGAAATAAATGTTAACTTTAGATTCAAATAATAAAACGAAAGGAGGTAAAGATGTTTAAAAAATTTATAATCATCGCAGTAGTAGTTGCCATTTTAACATTCTTCACACTGCCGGCATTTGTATTTGCTAATGATGCTTATACACCAAGCACAGTGGGGGAACAAGATGGTATTGCCGGCCAATATGTATTAACAGAGACCGGTACCGGGCAGGTAAATGATGTCGTTTGTATTGACGGAGACCATGTTTGGGATTCAGGTACAGGAGCCTATTCACTTTCAACAAATAGTGCATATGATGCTTTAAGTGATGAATTTGCTGCTGATTCAAATATATCAACAACCGATGCAGATGCTGTTGCTGTTCAGATATTAACAACAACCGCAAGCGGTGCCACTGCTGTTGAAGACCAGGCTGCTATTTGGAAACAGACTCAGGATAGGACCTATAATCCTGACACCCCGCAAGAAGTGGCTAATATTGCTGCTATAACAGCATCTGTCGACGCTTTAGCTGCTCAATATGTCACAGAAACACCGGTAGAAGCCGATCGTTCAGCAGCGTCTATTGAAACTTTTTTAGACAAAGAAAACATAAACGAAGTTGTAGTAGAACTTGACGACCAGACTCTTGTGACTGATGACGGAAGCGGCAATGTGTCATATAACGTATTTGAAGCCACAGCAACTATGGAAAATCCCTTGGTCCCTACTATAACAGACAATAATAAATCTACTAACTGGTATCTACTCGAGGGTTCATTTAATACAAGCTTTTCAGCCAATAGCCTTGTAACTGAAACTTCTTCAACTATGTCTGATGTTAAAGATGATTCAGATGGTGAAAATACCACAGATAATGATGGCGACAGTGATATTACAGGTGACCACTATGGATTAGCCACTGTTAAATATTACTATTTCTGGTGGGGCGGAACCTATATTCAAAACACCATGAATGCAAATATCTTTGCATGGGTTGATATTGACGGCGACAGTGATCTTGATGCAAAAGGTATTGATACTTCAATAGATGATCCAGAAACTACTGTTAACGAAAAAGATGGCATTCCTGATGAATTGGCGGACACAAATCTTGCCGGTCTTGAAAAAGTAGCCGGAGTTACTGCTGGCGTAGCAACTTTAAGTCCCGTCTTTGATTCAACAAATACCGATTTATACAAAATAGATGGCGGTAAAGTATTTGTTGCAGAAAGTGCTGCAGATCAAAGACTTGTAAGCCAAAGCTATGACGAACCCTATGACAGCGCAGAAAAAGATTATACTGCCGGTACAATTACAGTTAATAAAACTGATATAAATACAGGACTTCCTATTGCTGGAGCTGTATTCAATATCATTGATGCTGATGGCAAAATAGTGGCCACCATGGCTTCAGGTGCAGACGGTGTAGCTTCTTATACAGGACTTCCATGGGGAGAATACACAGTCGTAGAAACCGGAACTCTTGGAGGATATTACCCAAATACTACTGAATACCCGGCAAGCATAAGTGGTCCAGATGGCTATCCTTTAGAAGCTAATGCTTCATTATTAGATCAGGCTGAGATTATTTATAATTCCGAAGACATTCTAAGTATAACCAATACTCCCATCCCCCCATACGTACCACCTACACCTACAACAACTTTGACAGTTGCTGCACTTACAGAAGAAACTGTTGAGGTTGAAGGGATCAGAGAAGAAGTAACTATTCAGGTCGCAGGCATACAGGAACTTCCGTTTACTGGCACAAGCATTGCTTTCACAATTGCCGGTGCAGCTGCTTTAGCTTTAAGTTTGCTTTTAATTGTTTATCTTTCTAGCAGGAAAAATGGCAAGAATGAAGTAAACAAATAAAGAAAAGGAAGTTGTCTAAGATAGTTTTAAGATTATTAAAAACAAGAGAGGTCTAAAATCCTCTCTTGTTTTTTGTTAGTGAGCTTATGATAAAAGTATTTATTTTGATTTTTTTATTTTTCCTATATATAATTATAACTTAAGTTTTCAAGGATGGGTGTAATTCCTTACCGGCGGTATAGCCCGCAAGCATTGAGCAGACTTAGTGAAATTCTAAGGCCGACAGTCAGAGTCTGGATGGGAGAAAATTTCAAGGCAAAAATTATTTATTTTTTTATAAGCCCATGGATTTTCTCCATGGCTTTTCTTTTTTTACGGGGTATTTTAAAAATAATATTGAAAACGCTATTTAACAGACAGGTCCGGAGTTGAATTAGTATCTGCCAGGCAATTATCCAAAATAGGTTAATTGAGAAATTTTTAAGATTGATAAAAATATATAATTCTAAAACATGAGTTGTTGGCAGGCAAAGAATTATGCTTTATAAAAGTAATTATTTATACAGCCAGAAACTTGGTAATTTTTTAATATTTAAGCGACCGAAGGAATATTAATGAATCAGGGAAAAGACAGTTTTAGCGCAGAAGACAAAAAATTCATGCATATTGCTTTGATGCTTGCCGAAAAAGGCAGAGGAACGACCAGCCCGAATCCAATGGTCGGCGCTGTTATAGTAAAAGACGGCAAAATGATATCTTCTGGTTACCATAAGATGGCAGGAACTCCTCATGCCGAAATTAATGCCATAAATGCTGCTAAAAATATACCTGAAGGTTCAAAAATATATATTACTCTGGAGCCATGCTCTGTTTATGGCAAAACCCCACCCTGCACAGAGGCATTGATCAGGTACAGGTTTTCAGAAGTAATTATAAGCACTCTTGACCCAAATCCGAAGGTTAACGGACAGGGTGTCAGCCTTCTTGAAAAGGCCGGAATGACTGTCAGAACAGGGCTTATGGAAGACAAGGCAAAAATGCAGAATGAGATTTTTTTTACAAATATGACCAAAAATAAACCGTTTGTTTGCGTAAAAACAGCTTCTTCCATTGATGGAAAACTTGCTGCTTTTACCGGAGACTCTAAATGGATAACATGCTCTGCCTCAAGAAACATGGTTCAGGATATAAGATTTAATTACGGATGCATATTAACAGGTATAAATACCGTCATAAAAGACGATCCTCTGCTATTTCCAAGAAGGGATATTTCAAGAAAAATAAATCTTGATACTGTAAAACATTTAGACAATATCATAATCTCAAAAACACTTAGATTTGGTGATAAATCTGACAAAGCAGGCGAAGACAAATATAAATATTCCAAATTTTTAAGGGCGATACTTGACAGCAATTTAAGGCTGGAACCGGAGTCGGGCATTGCAAAAACTGCAAAATTTATCAGGACAATTCTTTTTGCTTCAGAGGAAACGATGCAAAATAAAAAATATTTGCCCAAAATCCGTAAATTAATTTCAACCGGTATTGAAGTGGCTGCCATAAAAAAGTCTGAAAACAATTTCCCCGTGGCTGGCTCAGAGAAAAACATAAATACAAATACAAAATCAGTCGTAAAAGCAAAAAAAGCAGCTGCAAAGCTGGATTTGAAGGAAATACTGGATTACCTGTATTTAAATCATGAAATAACTTCAATTCTTGTTGAAGCAGGCCCGACACTTGTAACATCTTTTTTAAGAGAAAATCTTATAGATAAATTTTTAATATTTCTGGCACCTAAAATCATTGGGGGTGACAGCAGCTATGACATGTTTTCAGGATTAGGTATTGAAAGCATGTATGACGCTCTGAATTTAAAATTTTGCAGAATACAAAAGATTGGAACTGATCTGTTGGCCGAAGCTTACCCTTTATACTAGAGGTCCTGCCAATTTAAGACGCTCGTATATAAAATTTTGACAAATCTGCTATATTAAGAAATAAAGAAGTAAGAATTGTAAGAACAACCTGATAAATGTTTTATAAAATAGTAAAAAAAAAAAAATTTAATAAAAAAAAATTAAAAGTAAATTCTGGAAAACAATAAATAGAAAAATGCTTTGAGGTAATTAAAAGATGTTTACAGGAATGATAAAAGAAGTTGGTAAATTAAACGCAGTTTCAAGGGTAAATACCGGGCTTGAAATTGAAGTTGCTAGTCTGCTTCTGACAAAGGATATGAAGAACGGTGATTCAGTTGCAGTAAATGGCTGCTGTCTTACTGTTAATAGTTTTGCTGCCGGTAAAAGTTTTAAAGCAGATGTATCTTTTGCCACTATAAAAGCTACAACTTTAGGAGTCTTAAAATCCGGTAACTATCTGAATCTGGAGGATGCAGTAAAGTTAAGCGATAAATTGGGCGGGCACCTGGTAAGCGGCCATATTGACGCTGCCGGGAAAATACTCAAAATATCAAAAAAGGGTGATTTTTATCTTTTTGAAATTAAAATTCCAAAAGATCTTGTACCTCTTGCTGCCCCCAGAGGTTCAATGTCTGTTGATGGCATCAGCCTTACAATTTCTGATTCAATAAATGCTGTAATTTCCCTGGCAATTATTCCCTTTACTTTTGAGAACACAAATCTTAAATACAAAAAGCAGGGAGACGTTGTCAACCTGGAAGCAGATTTAATGGCAAGATATATATTAAACATGGCCAAATATGGAAGCTCGATGTCAGGAGGAAGTTTTGCCGGTGCCGGTGATTATATGAATATTATAAATATGCATAAACTTAACAGTGAACTGCAAAATAAAAAAACCGCGGACTCTGACCTTAAGGAGAAATTGGAAAAATATGGATTCAAATAATAACAGTATAAATACAGCCAAAGAAAACAAGCCTGGAAGTGAGCTGCTGCAGCCACTCAGGCAGGCTTTTTTTTCGAGTGTCGAAAATGTAATTAAAGATATAAAAAACGGTAAAATAGTTATAATTGCTGACGACAAGGGTGCTGAAACAGAAGGCGTTTTGTTTCAGGCTGCCGAGAAATCAACAGCTCAATCTGTTAATTTTTTCATTAATTACGGTAAAAGCCTGATTTATCTTCCCTGTACTCAGGAAAAACTGGAGGAGCTCAAAATACCTCAGATGATTGAAAAGACGGCATTAAAAACATCTGACAGGCCAGCTTTTGCAGTTTCAATAAATGCGGTGTCAAATAAAGGCAGCGGCTTTTCTGCAAGCGAAAAACTTGCGACAATAAAGGCTTTTGTAGATCCTGAAGCAAAATCAGCAGATTTTACAATGCCCGGACATATTTTCCCCGTAAGGTCCATGCTGGGTGGAATTTTAAAGAGGGCCGGCCATACTGAGGCCGCCGTTGATTTACTGAAAATAGCCAAAATGTCCGAGGTTGGAATAATTTGCGAAATATTAAGAAAAGATGGTGAAGTTGCAAGGCTAAATGATTTAAAAGAGCTGGCTGGTGAATTTGATTTAAAGATTATCACCATAGAAGAAATAATAAGATACAGAAAAATGACAGAAAAGCTAATTGAAAAAGCCGCGGAAATAGACCTTCCTACAAAATGGGGTGTTTTTAGGGCTGTTACATATAAATCGCTCCTCGACAACGAGACACATGTTGCATTTGTAAAAGGCGATGTCAGAGGCGGGAAGGATGTTCTTGTTAGGGTTCATTCTCAGTGCCTGACAGGAGATACTTTCGGCTCAAAGAGATGTGACTGCGGTGAACAGCTTGATAATGCTTTTGATATGATAAACGAGAAAGGAAGCGGCGTCCTTTTATATATGGCTCAGGAAGGCAGGGGTATCGGACTTTGCAATAAAATGAAAGCTTATGAACTCCAGGATAAAGGATATGATACAGTTGAAGCAAATATCGCGCTTGGTTTTGAAGCAGATTTAAGAGATTATGGTATTGGAGCTCAGATATTATCAGATCTCGGGCTTTCAACCATCCATCTTATGACCAACAATCCCAGAAAAGTAATTGGGCTTGAAGGCTATGGGCTTACCATAACAAAAAGGATATCAATAAAAATTGCTCCCAATAAAAGCAATGAGAGATACCTTAATACAAAGAAGCAAAAGCTCGACCATATTCTTTAAATCAGTTTTCCAAAAAGACAGTCGCACAATGGGTAAAATTAAGAAAATTTAATAATTAATTTAAATCGATAATTTCTAAAACCCGGGTACGCAGCGAGGATCAGTTATATTATTCAGGGCTCTTAATTAACAGCATAAAATTTTGAAAATTTTTTAATTAATTTAAATCGATAATTTGCAAAAAATATGGTTTGGCGGGAATTAATTGATTTTAGGTAAATAAGTAGAAAATGTTATCTAGTTTGGAAAATTTCTGGCTTGATAAAAGTTACTGATTTTCTAAAATTTGAGTTATTAACAAAAAACCAATTAATATTCAATAATAATTTATTTAAAAGAGAGGACTTTAAAATGCAAAAATATGAAGGCAAGCTTATAGCTACAGGATTAAAATTCGGAATCGTAATATCGAGGTATAATGATTTCATCACAAACAAACTTCTTGAAGGTGCTCTTGACTGCCTGGCCAGGCTTGGCTGTGAAGATGCTGACATATCCGTTGCATGGGTGCCGGGTGTATTTGAGATTTCATCGGCAACGCAAATAATGGCTCAGTCTAAAAAATATGATGCGATTATATGTCTGGGAACTGTAATAAAAGGCGAGACCAGTCACAACGAATATATTGCAAGTGAAGCAATAAAAGGGGCATCAAAAATAAGCCTTGATTTTAATATCCCTGTCGCCTTTGGAGTTATTACTCCGGATACACTGGAACAGGCAATTGAGAGAGCAGGCGCAAGAAAAGGAAATGCAGGCTGGCAGGCAGCACTAACGGCTATAGAGATGGCGAACCTGTTTAAAACTC
Organism: uncultured Actinomycetota bacterium; assembly: GCA_964398155.1. GTDB lineage: Bacteria > Actinomycetota > Humimicrobiia > Humimicrobiales > Humimicrobiaceae > JAMDDL01. The sequence continues at coordinate 7,053 of CAYNMO010000007.1, forward strand.
TCAAATAATCATGTCACGGGGACGTATAGTTTGACATAATTATAAAACTTGGCATCAATTGAGAAGCCTGGATTAAAATAGTTATGTCAAACTATATGTATCTTTGTTAAAGATTAAAAAGGGATGATATTACAAGATAAATTCCCCACTTTCGCAACATTGGATTACTTGTTTTTGCAAATAAGCTGTAAAATATGGCTTTTTTTACTATTATGCATGTTTTTTCTTTATTGCCTTGGATATAGTTTATTTCAAAATTAGTTAATAATATATTTTAGAATTTCAACATTATAATTATTATTTAAAACAACATTATCAATTATAATTTCCCCCAAAACTTATTAATTATTTCATTTGCACTAAAAAAACTGTCATCCATTTTATGTCAAACTATCCGTCCCCGTGACATATCCATGTCAAACTATCCGTCCCTATGACATAGACGATCAGTCCCAGGACACGCTGCCTCTATGACTTTATGTAAAACTGTCTGTCACTTTGACTTAACAAATCAATTATAAAATAATATTTTCTTAAAAAACTTGACATTTTTATTCTCAGATAATAAATTATACTAATGCTATTGAATTAGTAATATATAAGGAGGGTAAGATATGCAGGGAAAAGGTATTAAAATTGTCGTATCGATTACAAGGTTTGTTATGGCAGCTATGTTTTTATGGCCCTTTTTTGATAAACTTTTTGGACTCGGTTTTTCTACGGCACCAGGAAAAGGATGGATTTCAGGAGGCTCTCCAACATTTGGCTTCCTAAAAAAAGGGGCAACAGGACCATTTACTCCTCTTTTTAATGCTATAGGAGGTACAGGAATTGTAGACTGGCTGTTTATGCTTGCTCTTCTTGGTGTTGGCATAGCATTACTTTTGGGAATTGGCATGAAAATTGGAACTATTTCCGGTTCAGTTCTGATGTTCTTTATGTGGGCAGCAGCTCTTCCAAAAACAACTAATTTTTTCCAGATTGACGACCATATTGTTAATATTTTAGTACTATTAATTCTGCTTCTTCTGAAAGCTGGACAGGTTGCAGGACTTGGAAGATGGTGGACAAAAACAAAGCTTGTCAGAAGATGTCCCGGTTTGGAATAATATTTAATTTAATCTTAGGTCAAAATTTTAGATCTGTCATTTTTAAAGAGTAAATATGAAAATTTCAACACGAATCAGATACAGCACAAGATTAATGGAAGAACTGGCTTTTCATTATGGTGAAAAGCCGGTTCTCTTAAAAAATATAAGCACTTCACAGGAAATATCATTAAAATATCTGGCTCAGTTAATAATACCGCTTAAAATTGCGGGCCTGATAAATGCATCCAGAGGTGCTCATGGTGGCTACTCTCTGGCCAAACACCCAAAAGATATTAGACTGAGCGAAATAGTTGCGGCAGTAGAGGGATCGCTAAATCTTGTTGAGTGTATTGATAATGCAGCTATTTGCACCAGATCCTCTGCCTGTGCTTCTAGAGAGGTCTGGAAAGAAATCAGCAACAGGTTTTTAGAATCTTTGGATTCTTATACTTTACAAAATATAATAGATAGATATAAAGACAGGAAATGATTTTATTAAGTTAAAAATAAAATTATAGATAATTACAGACAGGTGCATCTATTTCTTCAAACTCAGGGGTAAACTTCTCAGGTTTTCTCCCAAAGCAAACTCCCATAGTTTCATAAAAAGAAACCATATTCAAATCAACAAAACGCTGTTTTATTGCCTTATGAGTTTTTATATAATTTATTTTACCGTCTTTAATGCCTGTAACCGTAACTCCTGTAATTCCGTTTGCAATGAGAATTACGGCTGATGCGCCTGTATCCTTGCCAAAATTTGCATCAAGAGCTGTTGTATTGCCTGAACGAATCAGATAGCCCGGTACGGTTTCTCTTATCTCTGGCAGAACATTCATTTCTTCGACAAAAAGACCCTGGGACTTCATAAAATGTTCCATTTCAGCATCCTGTTTCATTCTGGATGCAAGGCTGTTTCTGACAAATTTTCCGGTTCCTCCAAGTTTTTTATGACCAAAAGAATCCGTACTGGCAGTATTATCAGTAATATGCTCACCTGTTAAGTCTGTCAGTCCCTCTGAAACAACAATGAGATATGTCCCTGCTTTATAGGTACTCTGCGAGACTCGCCCAATAAAACGCTTTTTCATGTGTTCGTATATTATGTCAAAGTCGATTGGTACTTCTGGTATTAATATACAGTCTGCATCAGCTGCAATCCCTCCTCTTAACGCTGTGTGCCCTGCATATCTGCCAAAAACTTCAGCAATCATTATTCTGTTATGGCTTCTGCCTGTTGTTTTCAATTGTTCAACAAACAGTGCAATGCGATTGACTGCAGAGTCTCCGCCTACAGAATAAATCTGCAGGTCCAGATCCATTGTTTTTGGAACATGCACGCAGGGTATGCCCTTGTCTGCAAGATCTACGACCACACTCCCGGTATCGTCTCCACCTGATATTACCAGGCTGTCAATTGAGTATTTGGAAAGTCCTGCTTTTATTTTTTTGTATTTATCAGGATCCTGTATCTTTGGTATCTTTACCCTTGAATTACCGGCCTCAGATCCGGCCATCATGGAAGAAAT
>CAYNMO010000007.1:9682-26078 GCA_964398155.1 uncultured Actinomycetota bacterium
GAATATACTGCATGTGATCCTGGTGTGGATCATCAATAATATTCCCGCTGTCATAAAGATTATACAGACCGGCATAACCATTTGGAATAATATACGCTTTCATTCCAAGATAAAGCGCCATTTCAGCTGCTCCCTTTATTACAGAATTCAGTCCACCGCAGTCTCCGCCGCTTGTCAGGATGCCAATTGTCTTGTTGCCCATAATTAATTAATCTCCCCTCTTAAAGCACTTTAATAACCTTTTATAAAATACCATACAAATAAAAAATTTAAACTCTCTGTATGATATTTTTATTAAAAAATGTGCGCTGTCTCAAAACTGGATCGGTACCCTGACTGGATATTTTTTACAAGTCTGCATTGCGCTTGACCCGAGATAACCGTTGTGAGATTATTACTGGCACAGCTTAAACACATTATTTATGTTTTCTTAATAATTCTCATCGAGGGGTGCAAAGAAATGTTTTTTTCAAAACCAGTAACGGAAATAATATCAGAAAGAAAATCTGTCAGAACTTATAAGGATATAGAAATACTTCAAAATGACAAATCCAAATTAAAAGACTTTATCGGCCATCACCTTCAGACTCCGTTTAATTCAGAACTAAGATTTGAAATAATAGAGACCGGAGAGCTTGGGCGGGATGAGCTTCGCAGCCTTGGCACCTATGGCATGATAAGCGGTGCAAAAAATTTTATTGCTGGAACCGTTAAAAAAGATGAAGCCCCTGATTCTATAAGTGTTATTTCAAAGGAAAAATTCATAGATTACGGATTTGCACTTGAAAAGATTATTCTCTATCTAACAGATGCCGGTTTTGGCACATGCTGGCTTGGCGGCACCTTTAAAAAGGCAGGATTTACAAAAAAAATCAATTCTGCATCCAATGAGATAATTCCTGCGGTTACTCCTTTTGGTTTAGAAAGCGGGAAAAGAGCACTTCTGGACAGGATGGTCCGGGGGGTAGCAGGGTCAAAATTTAGGAAAAAGTCTGGTGAGTTGTTTTTTAATAACGATTTTACCTCTCCCTTTCAGGATAATGAAGCAGGCATGTACGCAGAACCACTTGAAATGGTAAGAATTGCGCCTTCTGCATCCAATAAACAGCCCTGGAGGATTATAAAAGACAAGAACGGCAAGTTTTTCCACATGTTTTTGTCAAGAACACGAAATTATCCCAAAATGCCTTTTGGGATTGACATGCAGATGATTGACATGGGTATTGCCATGTGCCACTTTGAACTGACGTGCAGAGAGCTGGGGACAGAAGGTGGCTGGCGTAAATTAGAATCTCCTGAAATTTCAACTGCCATAATTACAGCACCTCAGGCTGATGCAGTCTCCTATATTGCATCCTGGGGCGCATAACTGCTGAAATAAAAATTAGAAGTGCCTAAACAATTTAAGCACTTCTAATTTAATATCACTATTAGAGATCGTAGCAAATACTTTAAAATAATTTATTATTTTAGAAGTTTTTCTGAAATATCTACTGCTGATGATGCATCTGCTGCATAACCGTCAGCACCTATGCTGTCAGCATATTCCTGAGTTACAGGAGCGCCGCCGACAATTATCTTTACATTTTTTGTTTCCGGATCTTTTTTAAGAGCGTCTATTATTTCCTTCATTGCAGGCATAGTGGTTGTAAGCAGTGCTGACAAACCAACAATCTGAGCTTTGTTTTCTTTTGCTGCTTCAATATATTTGTCTGCAGGAATATCAACACCGATATCAACAACTGTAAATCCGGCACCTTCAAGCATCATTGAAACAAGATTTTTACCTATGTCGTGCAGATCGCCCTGTACTGTTCCTATAACTGCAATACCTTTGGATTTTACACCTGAAGCAGCTAAAAGAGGTTTCAGTATATCCATTGCTGCGTGCATAGCCCTTGCTGCAATTAAAACTTCAGGGATATACATTTCGTTAGCTTTAAACTTTCTTCCTACAACATCCATACCGGCAATTAAACCTTCGCTTAATATTTCTCCTGCCGGAACGTTTTTGCCTACAAGATCCTGGGTTACTTCTTTACTCTTGACGTTGTCTCCCCTTAGGATTGCGTCGGCAAGTTCCTGATACTTTGCCATTCTTACTCCTTTTTTTTGATGATGATAAATATAGCTTGGATTATAATAGCAAAAATATATTAAAAATAAAAAAAAAGTTTAATTGTTTTTATTAGTTCTCTTTTATTTGTTTAAGAATAATTTTTTTAAATAAAAATTAAATAAAAAAGGTGGACTCTATTATTTTTGTATTGTATACTTTTTTAACGATGCAAAATACGTGTAGAGAAAATTTTGATGAATTAAACAAAAAAGTTGTTGACTGTGAAAAGTGCAGCGATTTAGTAGAGCTTAGGAATAAACCTGTTCCTGGAATTGGCGCTCTGAATGCAAGGATAATAATTGTAAGTGATTATCCAAAAAAGGATGGTGCTGAAGTTACCGGAGTTCCCTTTACTAATGATGATTCAGGTATGCTTATAAGAAAAATCATTGAAGATTCCTCTCTTTCACTGGAAAATGATATCTATCTGACTTATCTTGTCAAGTGCACCCCAAAGAAGAAGGTGAAGGCAGGTAAAACCGAAAAAATAAGCGAGTTTGCCCCCGCAAAAATCCACAAGGAGAATTGCGTGCCATATCTTACCAAAGAAATTACCATTTCTACTCCTCATCTGCTTATATCTCTCGGTTTTGATACAACGAAATTTATTTTAAAGCATTTTTTCTCAATAAATAAGAAATTTGAAAGTATGGATGATCTCCATATGAAAATTTTTAAGAACCCCTCTTTCAAACTGGTTCCATTTTATCAGCCAGACGATGTAACCGTGCTTAAAAGGATTTCAATGGATAAATATATCAGTGATTTTGAAGCATTATCAAAACTGTTGAAGGTCGTTTAAATTATTACCGTATAATTCGTTTTGTCCTCTGTAGATTTATTTTGAACCAGGCATCCTTTTATTTTTTTATGACATGTCTGCTGCATTCTGCCTGAACTTAAAAAACCAGATCTAATTTTATTTTTTGTATCAGACATCTTTTATTTTCCTTATTCCATATCTGCAGCAATCGGTGAGATCTTTAAAAAGCCAGATCTATTTTTATTTTTGCACCAGATATACTTTTATTTTTCTTCTGCCATATCTGTAGCATTCAGTGAGATCTTCAAAAGCCAGATCTATTCTGTTGCCTTTTATCCAGCCGCCGGTGTCAGCAGCAAGAGCCTCACCATAGCCCGGTATATATAGTTTTGTTCCCAGAGGAATAACTTTGGGATCAACTGCTACAAGTCCCTTTCTTGACTTGAGACCTGTTGCTGTAATCCCTGTTCCGTTAATTCCACCTCCTCCACTAAAATAAGCAGTTGATACCATATCCCATTCACCTGTAAGAATCAGGCCAGGCGGCTGTATCTGCCTTATTCTTTCTTTTATTTGTGCAATTAAAGTAGTAAATGAAGATTTTTCACTTTTTACGTTCGCAAGAAGGCCCTGTTTTTCTTTTAAAAAAATGGCAAGCGTATCTTTTTCCTTTAATATGTTTTCCTTTAACACAGAAATTTTATTTTTTGCGTCTTCGGACTTCCTGTAAGTCATTTCATATCTTGATTTTTCGCCCTTAAAATCTTCGATAAGAGCATTATTTTCTCTAATAATGTGCCTGTATAAAAAAATTACGGTTGCAACTTCATTTAAACTTCTTGCGCCTATTATAAGACTTGCTATATGGTCATTATTGTATTTATAAGATTTTATGGCATTGATTAGTATTTTTTCTTTAATGCCATCCATGTTTTTTTGGATTTCTGCTGTTTTTATGTATAACCCTTTTAGCTCTTCTTCAAAAGCATCCGACTGCTGCTGATAGCTGACTATTTCCATTGATTTTTGCTCAATCTGTGTCTCCGCTGCAAGGACTTCTTCAAGGAGTATCTGCTCATCAGAGCTTAATTTGGCTATGTTTGCTGCCAGTTCCTGTAAAGTAATTGCATGCAATAACCGAGGTTCTAAAAAAAAAGAGGCTGACATGGTTATAATGAATAATAAAAAAATAATTGAAGATTTAAAGAGAAATAGTTTGGACTTTGGCGTGTTCTTCATTTTTAAATAATTCTTTTATGGATATCTGTAATGGCCTGTTATTATTTTGCTGCTTAGAATATTTGTCTGGTCAGTATATCCCGGATCAATATAGTTATAGATAACTTTAGGCGTACCGTTTCTTGCAGTTGAATCAGATATTATGCCAATATTATCAGTGTACCCATCTCCGTCCATATCAAACATGACCACATCACCCGGAACCCAGGTATTAAGATTATCTTCATTGGTCGGATCTATCCTTATATTCAGGCTGTCGACATTCCTTTTAAAAAATACTTCCATATTCTGGATCCTTCTATAGTCTATATCAATATCCGGTACAGACTGATTCCATATTGCCTTTAGCGGATACTTGGCAAAATTTTCTTTTATATCAGTATTTATAAGAATTCTCAAGTCAAATCCCGCCTCTTTAAATGATCTGGCAATTATATCAGTATTAAGTGCCCATTCCGGTGGCGGATCTCCCCCCTTATAATAATTTGACTGCTCTGAGCCTTCTATAAAAATATTGCTGGCTTTTATCTCCAGCTGTTTTTTTGCACCTTTAAGGATATCCGCAGCATCTGAGACCCCGTTATTGTTATTGTCCTTTGTGCCACCAAGCTTTTCCACATCAATAAGCCTAAATCTTGGAAGTATTTCTGATAATGCAGTAGATGGTTCGTAGATTTTTTTAAAATTGAATTTGCCTGTGCTTAATATTACTACAAAAACTATCAGCAGTATCACCAATACTACAATTAGAAATACTCCCCTAAATGATTTCTCCATAATTTACCAGAATGAATATTTAACATGTTGTTATAAGTTATTTAGAAATATTGCCGAATTTGTTATTCGGATTCCAAAAAGTGTTATTCCGGGGTTTAAAGTCTCCAACAAGCCTATTATTCCTAAAAATATAACGAGCACTGCAAAAAAGTATACCAGAATATAGAAAACTTTAGGAGCTTTCCAATTAACGACTTGGGCTGGCTCCCTTTTTGGCTTTAGAAATACAGTGACAATAAGTCTAATGCAAGCTGCGCTAAAAAATGCAAAATAAACTACTATAATTATAGAGACAAGCCATCCCTGCAATCCAGGAGAACCTTTTAAACCGTTATTAAAAATATTAACAACAGCATCAAAATAGTATTTCTTCACAGTCCACCCAAAAAAACCAGGTATTCCTATCAGGGAAAGCAGCGAAATTAACCAGGCAACTCCTATTAGTTTATCCTTATAAACAAGAGAGATAAGGCCACTGATGCTGTCCTTTTTTGTGACTTTTACAATATAAGAGAAAATAAATGCAACAGGCAGAAAACAGACGCAGATAAATATTAAATAATAAATATTAAGCCAGTTTAATCTGTCTTCTTTTATTGAACCGGATATCAGAAGAATCATATTAATAAAATATCCCGTAATTATCAGCGAGAAAAAATATGCTGCAGTCTTCTTTATGCTTTTTGTCATAATTCCTGCAATTCCGGAACCAGCAGAGCTTAAGAAAACAGTTGCGAGGAGCATATATAAAATGTATGACCCTGCTTTCGGGTTTTTATTTAATATAGATATTATTGGTATAAATTTTAATAAGGCCAGTATTCCTGCGGGGAAATAAAGCAGCCATAGAAGGTACACTGTAGTTGGCTCAGCTTTATTTGACAAACTTATATATGGAGCCTGAAAGGGAAAGATCCCAAGATAAATATAAAAAGCTACTGAAATAATAATAAAGCTCAAAATAATATTAATACCGCCTGATTCAATGGCCTGATAAAGCGCAAGAAAATTTTTTACGTCAGAAATTCCATATAATATTGAGAAACCAAAAAACAGAATCACTGTAAAAAATAGAGAGGCTAAAAAAAATCCGGCAATTGATTTTGATGTTTCGCCAACCTGCCGAAATAATATTTTTCTTTCTCTTGAGGCTTCAGCTTCAGGCGGAATGCTATTGTCATTTAACATTGTCGATATTGCAAAAAATGCAATAAGAAAACATGTAAGGCTAATAAAAAAGGACATGAAGTCTTTTGATATGACAAGAACCAGAAGAGATATTACTAGAAATAAAAAAACCATCAATATCTTAACAAAATGATCATTCTTTTTGCTAAATACAAATATTACAGAAAGACAAATCATTGAAAAAAATAAAATAACTGCTGTTTCAAATATTTCAATTGTTCCTGAAGTAAACAGGTTGTTTGAAAAATTTCCATTTAATCTGTAGCCAAATATATTAATAATAAAAGCGCATAATAATAATATAAAAACCAGGACAAATGAAAACTTTTTTATCCATTCTCTTTTTGAAATACCGAAAAATAACAAAATAATAATTCCAAAAATTAAAAAAACAAATACTGCTGCCGGATTGCTATATGGAATTATGGTATTAAGAAAATCCACTTATTTTTCACCAAGCCATTCTGCTATTCCAAAATAAAATAAACCGTGTTCCAGTTCAGTAGTGCTTGACTGTGGTTCATTTAAGCCTGAATATAAATATAATGTTATAATAAATTGAAAAATTATAATTAAAAAAACTGATATAAGTACAAAGGCAATAATTGATGTCGGAGATTCGTAAAGAATCTGTGAAAAACTTAAAAAATTAACCAGGGAAGATACAATAATAAACTGCAGAGCTATTATTTGCGATGTTATGCTCTTAAAAAACAGTATGCCAGACAGACCTATAATAAATAATGCAAAACCTGCATAAAATATAAATACCAGATTCAATTTATTTCTTCTTTCTGATTAATATTATTGATATTATCCATAATAGGAGCATGAAAATAAGTAAAAACACCAGAAAAATCAATATCCCGTAATTAAGATAAATTTCACGGGCAATATCTGAAAAATTAATGAGAGTTATAGTCTTTGCCAGATCAAATTTTGCTGTATAATTCCCGCCAAACTTGATAAATAAAAAAATAAATCCCGCAGTAAACAAAGTGGGCATTATAAGACGCAGTAATATTTCTTTCTTTTCTTCATTAAAAAACTTTTTACTTTTGACGGCTTTATAATTATCTGTTTCTGATATTTTTTCATTATTTATGTTTTTTAAGAGATAGTGCTCGATCTGAAGATTCTCCAGATAAAAAATAATTATAAACATAATAAAAGGAATAAAGAACAAAAAGAACAGATCGCCGTAATAAAGAGTGAAATTATAGATTTGGGAAAAAAGCACAAAGAACGTTAAGAAAATAAATTTCTTCTTATTATTTTTTATAATTAATGCAAGCAAAGAAAATATGATCAGCGCAGATAGAAAAAAATACTGTAAATTTTTTATAATAACTATGTTTGTAATATTCATAACTTTTAAATTCTGCTTTTACTTTATCCAGAAATCTCTTATTAAATATTCAGCCTGTTTTATAAGGTCAAGTTTTTCAGCTTTCAGTGCTTCCAGATCATATTCTGCCATCTGATATCTGTATGATAATTCTATTGCATGAATACTGCAGGCTTCCACACAATTACCACAGAAACTGCATAATCCCAAATTCAGATTAAATTCATCCAGATTATAATTACCATCTTTAAACTCTTTTTTAATGCTAATACAGTTCTGAGGGCATGCTTCCTCACATTTTCTGCAGCCATTACATATAATTTCCAGGGTATCAAAATTTAACTTCAATTTTGGCTTGCCCCTGCTTCCTTCATAAATAATAATTTTTTCCCTTGGATATAATACCGTTCTGGGCTTTCTGAACAGATTTCCAAAATTTATAAAAAAATTTTTAAATATTCTAATCATTTTAAATAAACTGTCTAAAAATTAAAAATCATATAATAAAATATACATTCCTTAAAATAAAAAAAACAATAGTTATTGCCAGATTTACAATTGAAAGCGGCAGAAGAAGCTTATAGTTTAAATTAATTAACCTGCTGATGCTTGAAATACCTGAAATTGATCTTTCCAGTAAAGCAACTATTGCAAAGACTGCGTAAAATTTTATTGCTACCATAATATTCCCGCTTATCATATATAATTTCTGCCAGCCTCCCAGATAAAGAATATTGAGCAGGGATATCAGAAAAAAAATAATCAGATAATTTGAAAATCTCGAAGTAAGTCTGGATATTCCCTCGCCCTCTTTATTAATATTATCAGTAATCAAAAACTGATTATACTCTGAAAGATTCATTAATTTTATCTGAAGCAGTATCGATATAAAGAATACCGCAAATCCTATAGGCTGGTAGACAATGTTCCAGACCTGGTACTGTGAATTTACAATTATTTTAAAATCAAGGCTTTTATTTAAGATTATTATTGAAAGAACAGAAAATAATAAGGGTATCAGCAATGAAAGGGTCTGGGATATTCTTTTAACAAAAGAGCTTATTACAAAATAATATTTTGAATAAGATACAGAGAAAACCTTAAAAATTATGAGCATTATATAAAGAACCAGTGCAAAAAATAAATTGTGAGACGAATCAATTATGTAAAAATTATAAGTAATAGGAACGACAGACCATAATACTATTGAGAAAACAAATATAAAAATATCCCATACTGAAAAAGGAGTCCCTTTTGCAATATATTTGAGAGAGCTCGAAAAAGGAAATACTATCCCGCCTTTTTTATATCCTTTATATCCTCTTCTAAGCTCAGATCTTGATACAATCTTATTGTTTAAAAACGAAACAATATAAAGATTTATACCAAGTATCAAAATTATGTATCCAATTTTTTGCAATAAAACCAGCATATACCCCAAACCTTAAATAATAAAATAATGAAACGTTAATACATCTCCGGACTTTCTATCCCAAAACTTGATACCACTGGCAGCAGTTCGTCAAAGCTGCAGTGACGCAGTGTTTTTTCGCATAAAATAATGTTATTTTTTATTGAGCTCACCGGTATTATTTCAATAGTTCTGTTTTCTCTTATATTTATATGCATCTTAAAAATACCATGAGGACATTCAACTGTTGAAATTATACGTGCGCTATATAATTCGAGGCTTAATGGATTGATCATTTTCCCTGTTGCTCCAAGGGGCATTGATCCCACAATCTCGGATATAATTTTTAAGGACTGATATATTTCCTTGAACCTTACCAGCACTCTGTCGAAATTATCTCCTTCCCTTCCAAGCGGTATGGTAAAAGCAATATCCTTATAAAGCAAAAATTTGGATGTTTTTCTTAAATCATATCTTACTCCGGATGCTCTCAAATTCGGGCCTGTCGCGCCGGAATGCTTCGCTGCCTGACCGCTGACCACCCCGGAATTTTTCAATTTTTCAAGAATTACCGCATCACTGGAAAAAATCTCTTCTATTTTTCTTATGCTTCTATAAGATTGCGGTACGAGTTTATGAAGCCCCTCAAGCACATTCTCATCCACATCTTTTTTTACCCCGCCTATCCTTATAAAATTTGGGATAATCCTTGAGCCTGTTATGTGCTCAATTACGCTCAGTATTTTCTCTTTGTCAGCCAAAGCATAATTAAATGCCGCTGTGCTGCCTAAAACAAGACTCATGTCTGCGATATATGAAAGGTGGCAGGCTATCCTGAAAAGCTCACATAAAAGCATTCGAATATAGGTAGCTCTCTTTGGCGGTTTTATCTGAAGAAGACTCTCAATCCCGAGACAAAAACACAATTCAGGGAAGATTCCTGCCTTATAATCCAGGTTGTTTAGCATGGAAATAAGCTTGTTTATTTCCTTTCCGTCGAAAATTATCCTGGTATTATAATGGCATAATTCATCACACAGGTATGCCTCTTTTATTATGTTATCATCAAGTGAAAGATATATATCAAATGTATCCAGAGTCTCCGGCAGCTGGCTAAAAACAACTGCATCATTAATAATATCTTTTAAATACTCTCTGTCTGAAAAATAGCCTGCATTGTCAAAGAGCTTTCTAATTGATGTGGTTACGCTCTTGATGTCAAATCCCAAAAAAGAATTTGTACTCCTGACCCTGATATCCACTGACATGGCCTTTTGAAATGAAAACAGGCTTATAAGTAAAAAATTCCCTGCTTCCTTGTATTTGATGCTGCTTAATATATTAAAATCAAAATCAGCTTTGTTTTTTAATGCATCCAGAATATCAAAGAGATCTTCATGTCTTATTTCAAAATAAATATCCTTGCCTGATCTGTAAACTGAATCTATTTTTGTTCCAAAATAGTAGTCCAGATTTTTCCCGACATTTTCAGCAAGGTTGCTTGTCAAGTCGCTATTTTTATTTTTTATATCTTCAAATTCCATAACTATAACCTGTTAAAATTCTACCTGATCCGGACATTGGATACCCATATGATCATGGTTTTTCAATTAATTTTAGTAAAGAATAAATGAAAGCCTCAGGCCTTGGCGGGCATCCAGGTACATAGACATCCACCTTAAGCCTTTTTTTAAACTCAAAAAGAATATTGTTTTCCGAACCTTCATAGCTGAGACTCTCAATAGCACATTTCCCCAGAGCAATAACCCATTTTGGTGAGAGCATCTGATCGTAAATATTCATTACTTTTCTTAACCCTTTCCCATTGTGAAAACCCTGAAAAATCAAAACATCTGCACTTTCCGGGAAACTTACAAACGAAACCCCAAATCTGCCTAAATCATACACCGGTCCGGCCGAAGCAATGATTTCCTGCTTGCAGCATCCATAACCTGCAATATATACATTTAAACTGCTTTTTATTAGTGAATTGTTCAATATTTTCTTTCTTTACTTAAAAATCTTTGATTTTACTATATAAACTGAGACAGCAATAATAAAAATCAAAACAAAAACAATAAAATACAGGCTTAATTTTATACTTATAAGACTGTTAAAAACCAAAAAGAACAGAACCAGTAAAATAAAAATAATACTCATTAAAAAAAATATGCCCAGCGCAGCAATATTTATTAAAATATTGGGGTCCTTGTTTAGAACTATTTCTCTGTTGGGAATATTTTTGGTATCTTTTTTTTCTCCCCTTTGCCCCACGTTTAAGTTTGCCCTGACAAGCAGCTTTGATATAATAAAAATAATCAAAAATAAAAACAGGGCTATTAAAATCATTATCCCTAATGAAGTTAAATTTGAGATGTATGAAGCAATTGACTGTGCCGGCATCTGTTCCTTTAAAAAACTATTTGACAATTAAAAAGACCGCTCTAAAATTTATCATAATTAGCATATGACTACAATTAATATTACCAAATAAAAAATTATTTAACCTTCTGAGCATGTATACTGTGTATTATATTATATATGGTCAATTTACACTATGACGATAAAATTGTAATTAGTTTTTTTTATTTATATAATTTTACGCACAGGGAAAGATTATTTCCTGGCAAAATTAGAAGCGTTTGATAATAGTTTTTAAAAAGAAGGCAGTTTGTATAATAAAAGAAAAAATAAAAAACCTTTTTTGGCGGCTGATTCTGGTAGCTCAAATCTTATGAGAAAAGTCGGGATTTTTTCCTGGTCTATTATAGGTTTGATAATAATTGTTGCTTTGATTTTTTATATATTGTTTCTTATTAAAACAGCCATTCTTCCGTTACTAATAGGGATAATAATTGCTTATATGCTTATCCCTTTAGTAAAGCTGCTGAGAAGAAGAATGAGGAAAATATTTGCCGTTACAATTACTTATTTGCTTTTTTTATCCATTATATTTGTTTTTTTGTTTTTCATTATCCCGCTGGTTATCGAACAGTTTAAAATATTTATAGCCAAAGTTCCTTTTTTTCTTGAAGGAATCACCGGTTTTTTAAACAACTTCTTAAGAACTAATTCGATGCTCAAAAATCTTGAAAATATAATCGGCAAAGATCTGCTTCCTTCCAATTCGCAAGAGATTACACAGTATATTTTAAATGGCTTTAATCTTGCCAATATAAACATATTCCAAAGAGCCACATCAGTTACCATAACTGCTTTTAATGTAATTCTTAATTTCGTCATCGGGCCTGTTCTTGGATTTTATATACTTAAAGACACAGACATAATTGTGAGTACTTTTATTAAAATCATTCCGCCAAAATACAAAAAACATTCAGCTATTCTTTTGGGTAAAATCAATAATGTGTTTGGCAAATATGTCAGAGCCCAGTTACTGGTTTCCTTAATTGTCGGGACCCTCTGCACAGTAATTCTTTTAATACTCAGAGTGGATTTTGCCATCCTTCTGGGATTTTCGGCGGGCATATTTAACCTTATACCTTTCCTGGGTCCTCTGGCCGGAGCTGTACCTGCAGCTTTAATAGCTTTATATGTTTCACCATTAAAAGCTTTGCTTGTAGTCATCTTATTTGTTGCAGTTCATCAGATTGATAACTATTTTATTTCTCCCAATATTATGAAGCACGAGGTAGGAGTCCACCCCGGGTTAATAATATTCTCATTGATTGCCGGAGGTGCCATTTTTGGGTGGCTTGGACTGCTGCTCGCAGTTCCGACAGTTGCAATTATCCAGGAAGTGCTGAGATATTATCTGATTGAAAAAAAGCGCACTTCCAGGTAAAGTAAAGAGCGGAGTTGTCTCCTGGCTTGGGTTAAATTAAAATAAAGCAAGGTGGCCGGAGTTATTGCTTGCATCGGTTCTTTCCGTGACATATGACAGGCTTAAATTTTAACTTATTTTTATCCAAATAATAATATAGAAATTCTATTTATATCTCTATGGAACTGGAACGTAAAAAATACTGGCTTTTATTACTGGGATTAATAACAGGTATCGCTTTCGATATCCTTTTCTACAATAAGACACTTGGGATTTCCTATCTGATTTTTATCATTTTGGCGATGGCAGTACTTCTGGCAGGTTTTTGGGGTTCTTTAAAAAAATTAAATAATTTGTCGTGGCTGTTTGCAGTTCCCATATTTCTTCTTTCATCAGCTTTCTTTATCTATTCCAACCCAGTGCTGAGAGTTTTAAATTATTTGATTGTTCCGATTCTTATAATCATTCTGAGCTCCCTGGTTGCAAAAATAAACAGGAACGACTGGTCAGATATAAGATTCATTGGAGACATAGTAAAAAGGATTTTTGTACCTTTCAGATTTATTCACAGGCCTTTTTTGTTATTATCCAGGATGACTGATGGCAACGGCAAAGAAAGCAAGCGAAGAATTATGCCAAAGATTATTATTGGCGTACTGATTTCAATTCCACTTATTGCAATTATTTTATGGCTTCTTACGTCAGCCGATATTGTATTTAAAAATATTTTTATAAACATACCTCTTTTAAGCATATTCAAACATTTTTTATTGATAATATCAGTTTCAGTTTATGCTGTTTGTTTTCTGTGGGCTATGTTAAAGGCTTTTGACGAGAGAGGGGCGGAGCCTTTGGGTAATACTGCAAATAATAAAACACATTGGAAATTATTTTTGGATCCCATAGTTTTGTTAACCGTCCTGTTTTTAATAAATATAATTTTTGCAATATTTTCCTTTATACAGTTTAGATATCTTTTCGGCGGGAGTTCTTTTATTACCCCATCTTCTTTTACATATGCGGAATACGCAAGAAGGGGGTTTGCGGAGCTGGTTATCGTAACTATTATTAATTTTGGGATTTTAATTTTTGGCCTTACATTTGTAAAAAAAGAAAGTAAAAAGATTTTTACTGCAATAAGGGCTTTCCTTACGCTGCTTGTAATTTTTACTTTTGTTTTACTGGTATCAGCTTTTTACAGAATGACAGTTTATGAGCAGGCCTATGGTTTCACTTATTTAAGGATATTTACCCAGGCTTTTATGGTAATGCTGTTTTTTTTGTTTATAGTAAATATTATTTATATCTGGTACCCAAAACTCCCCGTAATTAAATCATATTTTGTGATCTCAGTTGCAATTTATATAATTTTAAATTTCGCAAATGTTGACGTCATAATAGCAAAAAACAACATAAGCAGATATTTTGAATCTGGACAGATAGACACCGCTTATTTAAAAAGCCTCTCTTATGATGCAGCGCCGGAAATACAAAAGTTTTTTATAACAATTAAAACTTCAGCGGACCCCAAAGAGAAGCAAATGGCCCAGGAATTATCTGACTATCTCAAAGGACTAAAACCAGATCTTGAAAAGCAAAACAGCTGGCAGGGCTTCAATATTTCAAAATACAAAGCACTGCAGATAACGGACACCTATAATACGGATTAATTCCCCCACTAAATCCCGGCCTTATTAATGTCAAGCGGACGTATGGTTTGACATGGTACCATTAAAAATTTAAAGCAATTTTTAATATGTCATGGGGACGTATAGTTTGACATATGTCTTGGGGATGTATAGTTTGACAGGCTATCGATAAAAATTTAAAGCAATTTTTAATGGCAGAATTTATTAAATATTGAAAGCTGATTATTTTTGCTGTCAAATTTTCCCAGATAATCTCCGCCCAATTCTTTTTTTAAACGAAAAGCAGCAAGAATACGGCTGAAAAAATATTGTCTCCTAAGACATCAGGGAAACGATTCCTCCTCTTTTGACTGAGTTGAATATTAAGTAAATAGTAATTTAAAAAAATCACATTTAAAAGTAGCGCAAAAATAGTAATCTTGATTTAAAATGGTCATTGCAAATATATCGTTAATAATGAAAATTTATAACCGGGGTGATTATGAAAAACAAAAAATTTCTACCAGTATTTGCCTGTTTTATTACAGTTTCAATACTTTTTTCTTTTTTGCTTTCAGGATGCAGCACAGCTGTAAAGGGAAATGAAGCAGCAGCGGAGACTTCGTCTCCCCAAAAAAGCCCTTCTGTTGAAAGCACAAAAGCTCAGGCGGACGAACCTGCATCTTCTCCTGCAACTACTGTGGCAGAAAGCCCGAAGCCAGCAGATGCCGCAGCTACTTCATCGCTAACAAGTTTCCTAGGCAAAGAAGCCAGCGTAAAGATAAGTTATCCGGCAGATTTGCTTACATTTACCACTAATTCTTTTGTAAATGCAAACGGAAGTGACCTTTTGCTTGACGTTAAAATAAATAAAATTGAAGACCTGGCTGATCAGACACTTGGCTATGACAAAGAAACTGCATTAAAAGATGAAAAAGCACTAAAAGAAGGCAGCTTCGGTGAAATTATTGATTTCCCGTATGAGGCTTCAAAAAAAGTCACCAAAATAGGTGATATCAATGCAAAAGATTTCATTGTTTTCCAGAGATTTGAAGTCTGCGATGTTGTTTTTGAGAGAAAGCTTATATTTTATAACAATGGATACCAGGTAATAATCACTCTTTCAGCAAACAAAGATCACATGGTACAGAGCATGCCGGAATTCTTTGTCAAAGATGAAGCGAATTGCGGAGATCTTGTATGGATTATGAAGGACAACAAGTCGTCTCAGGATGATTTTTATAAAGCCCTTCAGTCTGGTTCGGAATCTGAACTTGCAAAAAACTGGATGAGTTCTTTTGACCTGGTAGCAGCTAAAATAGAAATAAATCCCCAGAACAAGGCCGGTGTCAGTGACATTATTTTTTCAACCATTAAAAACCATGTAGCAGATGTCAAGTTTAATTATGACATTTTAAGCCTTTACCCTGAATTCATAAATATGTCAGACGGGCTTAACTCTGCAATAACAGGTCTTGTTGAACCTGCAGAAAGTCAGTTTAAAACAGAAGTTGAAAATATGGGTCCTCGTGATGCATCCGATGACAGAGTCTATGTAAATACTTACCAGGGAGATTACTCCATATCATTTGCAGGCGATGCCCTGACAAGCCTTATTTACACTATCTACAGTTTCACCGGTGGAGCACATGGTTCCATGGTTGAACTTTCCCTTAATTATGATCTTGTAAATGGCGCAGAAATCAAACTGGCGGATCTGTTCAAACCTGGATTTGATTATTTAAAGTTTATTTCTGACTATACGATAGAAGATATAACAAAACAGATATCTGCAAGGGGTGGAGCACCTGATGAAGCATGGATAAAAGAAGGAGCAGGCCCCAAAGAGATTAATTTTCAGACTTTTGTGCTGACAAAAGATTCCCTTATTATAAAACTGGGGCAGTATCAGGTTGCCTCTTATGCCGAAGGACTTTTTAGTGTAAAAATACCTTACTTGGCTTTTAAGGATAGTATTAATCCTGAAAGCGTAATAAACGGATTTATAAAATAATAATATCCTTAAACTGGATGATATATAAAAGTCAGGCAGGGCTCCATAGATAAAGAGATGCTGCCTGACTTTTTATTATAATGGCTGTATTTATGAGCACTGCTTATATCTTAGAGCTAATAGCTAGC
>CAYNMO010000008.1:0-25681 GCA_964398155.1 uncultured Actinomycetota bacterium
AAAGGGTGACAGAGTTATAGTCAGCGGAAGATTAAACCACAGAAGTTTTGACACAAAAGACGGCAAAAAAATCAATATAATGAATGTAATAGCCGATGTTGTTGCAGCCAGTCTTGAATTTAACTCTGTACGTATTGCCGGCAAAGATGAATCTGTTACCGGTGGTGAAAACAGAATTTTTGAAAGTTAAATTTTAAAAAGCATATAAATAATTATAAATTTCTGTTTTAATCATTGCTGTTGATTTTACCTGTTTAAAAAATTATTATTACATGTATTGCCAAACAGACAGGAAGGGCATGATAGTGGGACTAAAGAAATCTGATTACGAAAATTATGATTACCGTGAATTCTGGGAGGAGGACAAAAGAGCTTACGAGGATGCATCTGAGAGACTGGCGCTTGGGAAACTTTTTAAATCGATAAAAAAATCGGGGACTATTATAGATATTGGATGCGGATACGGAAGGCTTTTTAACGAATACAGAGATTATGACACTGTAATAATGATGGATTATTCTCTTAATAATTTAAAAAATACCAAAAAAACTGTACTGGATTTTTTAAAGCAGGACAGTGCGCAATTTGGTAAAGTTCATTTTGTCGCAGCCGATGCACAAAATCTTCCTTTCAAAAATGATATTATTGATGCAGCTATTTCAGTAAGAATTGTTCATCACCTGACTAGTCCAGAGAAATTTATTTCCGAAACAGGCAGAATATTAAAAAATAACGGCCTGTTTGTTCTTGAATTTGCAAATAAAAGAAATTTAAAAAACATACTTAAGTTTTTGTTCGGGAAATTAAAGCAGTCACCCTTTAGCCGTGAGCCTTATATGATTGGTGAAACCATACAGGACAATCATCCTTCAGTCATTATTGATTCTTTTAAAAAAAGCAGTTTTAAAATTAATAAAATTATTAGCGTATCAAATCTTAGGGTTGGATTTTTAAAAAGAAAACTTAAACCAGGAAACCTTTTAAAACTTGAAAATATTTTTCAGGGGCTGTTTTCATTATTAATGACAGGACCGAGTATTTTTATAAAAACTTTTAAAAACAATAATAAAAGCATGGCAGAGGTGGAAATAATACCGAAAAATTTTATGGAAATGCTTTTATGTCCAGAGTGTAAAAACCCCCAAAGCAGTCTAAAAATCAGCGAGGACTTAATGATTTGTAGTATTTGCAGCTCAAAATACCTCATAAGCGACGGTATTTTCGATTTAAGGTTAAAGAATGGGTAGAAACGCTGTTGTAATAAAAGTATTCTTTTGTTACAATCATGATACAAACTTTTAATTATATAAATAAAGTAACTATTCGGATCATCGATGAGAAAAGACAGCTAATGCAGGTAATTTAACCTTAAACATGACTCTGTTTAAGTATTTTTAAGTGTTTTGAGTTGTTGAGAAGCTTTGATTAATTGTTACAAAATAAATTTTATTTATTATAAAAATTATAAAACAGGCCAATAAGAAATTGGCTTTTTTATTGTGCCTGTAAAAAAAAAGAAAAACTGATTTACCAGAAACCATGGCTGACCTAATTTATTCAGAAGGAATTATTCAAAGGCTTTCACAGTATTTAAGACATGTTATTACTCTTAAGGATTCTGGAAAGAGAACCGTAACCTCGCAAAATATAAGCGAGGCTACTAAAATTAACAGTGCTGAAATTAGAAGAGACCTTATTTACTTTGGGATAAAAGGGAAAAGAGGGGTTGGATTTAATATTGATGATCTCATTAAAACATTCAACAAAATACTAGGCCACGAAGAAAACGTGAGAATAGTTTTGGTTGGAGCGGGTAATCTTGGGAGAGCAATCTTAAATTATAAAATGCTTAATAAATTTGGATTCATAATAGAAAATGTTTTTGATAATAATGAGAATATTCTGGGGAAAAAGATTTCCGGAAAAGAAATAATGGATATTGCTTTTATGAAAACAATCATTAAGGATAAATCTTTAAAGGTTGCCATTCTGGCAGTAAATACTGATTCCGCGCAGATTGTGGCAAATCTCCTTGTTGATTCAGGCATAAAAGTTATTATTAACTATACTTCTGTTCCTGTAAAAGTTCCCCCAAATATAAATATTCAGGCAGCCGACCCTATTGAAATATTGCTTCATACTCTTTATTATCTTTCACATACCGGACAGGCTTTTTAATCACTTTAAGTTATAAATTCAACTGCAATTAGTTTGCAGAGAACAATTAGTAAAAAATTGTCTGACTAAAAAATTTTGTGCCTGAGATAAAAAATAATTCACTTAAAATAGAGTTATTCACCGGGAGCTACTTAGCATCGGGTAAATAATTGGATAAAATAGTCTAATCTGGAAAATTTTAAGTTTAATTTAAGCAAATAATTTAATAAAAACCGAGTTATTCAATAAAAACTAATCAGGCCCCTTAAATAATATTTATTTTTTTAAATATGGGCTGGTATAATTGTTTTGTTTTTCTTTAATTATTATCCTGTAACTGAAAGCATTTTTAATAATGAATAAGACCAGAAGCTGTTTTATAGTTTTTTTAATAATATTTTTAGCGGCTGTAATTTTTTTTGTTTTTTTTATCCAGAAAAATTCAAAAGAAAAAACAGATTCGTTAATTATTAGTATTGATGGTGTGGCTGACAACTCAAAATCTTTAAATGCCAGTTCAGATTCAGCCATGGATTTAACAATAAATAATATTTACAAAGATAATTCTGATGACTATTTATTTTTAGGTATTGACGAGAGAGAGAATCAGAATAAATTTCAAGGCCGTACTGATACAATAATTATCTATCACGCAGGAAGTAATGGCGTTGACGGCCTTATTTCAGTTCCGCGAGATACAAAAGTTGAGCTTGAGGGACACGGAACAAACAAAATTAATGCTGCTTATGAATTCGGAGGCCCCGATATGATAAGTGATGAGATTTATAAACTAACCGACATAGGCATTGATAAAATAATGATTGTAAATTTTGCAGGTTTTATAAAAATAATAGATGCTCTTGGTGGTGTACGCATTACAATTACAGAACCTTTAATTGATGACAAGTCAGGATCAGACTTTGAGCCCGGAACATATAACTTTACCGGAGAGCAGGCACTTGCATTTGCACGAAACAGAGCCACAGCACAGGGAGATTTTGACAGAATGAACAGGCAGAAGTATCTGCTTTCAGAAATTTTCAAGCAAAAAGCCAGCCTGTCAATTATTCCTAAGGTTCCGGAAATAATAAGTATTTTAAGGGAAGAGACCAGATCAAATTTTTCGACATGGGATTATTTAAAGATTGGCTGGAGGCTGATAAAAAATAAAAATAGCCTTAAGCTGTTAACACTTCCCGGTAAATCCAAAACTATTAATAAAATCAGTTATGTTATTGTGGATGACAAGGAAGCCAAATCCTATCTAAGTGACAATTTAAGTAAATAATAAATAATTTTATTAAAATTAATAAAGCAAATCTTGTATAATGATAAATGTCAAAAAGAGAAGTTTTTCATAAAAAGTTCAGGCGAATAATTAAGAGGTTAAAGTGGCATCAAATTTTGAAATAAGTATAGTAAATTTATCGTTTTTGTCTGATTCTGGCAGTTTTTTGCTGCAGGCTTCAATTAAGAATGAGGAGCTAAATGACTTTATAAAAAATTCCATACCAAAAAATGATAAAACATGGCTAAGTGAATTAAAAAGCTGGGAATTAAACATAAAATGGATCCGCGAAGTTACGAAAATATGTCTCATTGCTTTTGAACAGGTCTTTTTTGACCGCGGAGACGAAATACTTCTAGACTTAAAGGATGAAAAATCTTTTAAAAAATTTAACGATTTGATAGAAGAAATAGATATGTAATTTAACTTTATTTTTTGACCAGGCTCTTTTTAATTAATTTTATACCAGAAGTGCTTACATGACCTTTGTATTTTCAAAGGGCAATGTGTTAACCTGATTTTTTAATAGAACACTTTAATTTTAATTTAGTTTCGGAGGATGCTTTTATGATATCAAGATATACCCTTAAAAAAATGGGGCAGATATGGGAAGATGAAAATAAATATGACAAATGGCTTCAGATAGAAAAAGCTGTTGCCCTTTCCCAGTCTGAGCTCGGGATAATTCCCCAAAAAGCTGCCGAAGACATAAATACAAAGGCCGCTTTTGACATAAAGACGATATTTGAAATAGAAGAAAAGACAAACCATGACGTTATTGCTTTTCTGACAAATGCAGGATCCTATATTGGGGAGTCTTCCAAATATCTGCATTATGGACTTACTTCTTCTGATATAGGAGACACAGCATTATCAATGCAGATAGTTGATGCGATAAATTTAATCGAAGTCAAGGCAGAAAAACTTTTATTGATTTTAAAAGAACAGGCAGTCAGATATAAAGATGTGGTAATGGTAGGCAGGACCCACGGCATTCATGCAGAGCCGGTGACATTCGGACTTAAATTTGCAGTTTGGGCATTTGAAATGAAGAGAAATATTGACAGGATAGCAGCTGCAAAAGAAAATATTTCTTTTGGGAAAATATCAGGGGCCGTAGGAACTTATGCAAATACTCCGCCTGAAGTGGAGAAGCTTGTATGTGAAAAACTTGGCCTGAAAAACTCTCCTGCTTCAACCCAGATACTTCAAAGAGACAGGCATGCCGAAGTCATAAGCGCGCTGGCTATCTGCGGAGGCACTCTTGAGAAAATAGCACTTGAAATAAGAAACCTGCAAAGAACCGACGTAAAAGAAGTCGAAGAGCCTTTTACAAAAGGGCAAAAAGGATCGTCAGCAATGCCTCATAAAAAAAATCCCATTATTTGTGAAAGAATTTGCGGGCTGGCCAGAGTACTAAGGGGCAATGCTGTTGCTGCATTTGAAGATATGGCATTATGGCATGAAAGAGATATCTCTCATTCTTCAGCAGAAAGAGTTATTTTCCCGGACAGCTTTGCCATACTTGATTATATTCTTGAAAAAACTATATTTGTGGCAGGAAATATAAATGTACTGCCAAAAAATATGCAAAGAAATCTCATGAAATACGGAGGGATTATTTTTTCCCAGAGAATTCTGCTTGAGCTTATAAGCAAGGGTATTTCCAGAGAAGAAGCATACACTCTGGTTCAGAATGCAGCTCTAACAGCCTGGGAAGAAGAAGGCAGTTTTAAGGAGAACCTTCTTAAAGAGGAAAAAATAACCGGACTTATTACTGGGAGCGATATAGAGGCTCTTTTTGATGTAGGCTACCATGTAAAATATGTAGATACGATAATAAACAGGCTTAAGGAAATATAGATAAAATATCAGCTACCCGGGCATCAACAATACGATGCAGCCTATGGCAGGAAACTTAAGTGCCAGGGGTTTTAGACGGTTGGCCTTAAGCTGGCAGATGACAGACAGGATGATTTAACTGTTATAAATATTATCAATATTAATAAAGTCATTAAATATTTTTTGACAATAAAGGGTTTAAGGGGAAAATAAATTTTATGCTTAAAGTAAATGTATACATAACTTTAAAAAAAGAAATTTTAGATGCGCAGGGCCTTGTAATAAAAAAAGCAATAAAACAGATAGGCTATGAAAATGTGGGGGAAGTAAGATTCGGTAAATTTATTCAGATGGAAATAGATGACAAAGGAAAGACCGAGGACGAAATCAAAAAGGAGATAGATTATCTTAGCGACAGGCTTTTGTCCAACCCCAATATTGAAAACTACAGATATGAAACAGAGAGGGACTAATGCAGGACAGACAAAAACCATATTTTGGAATACTGGTATTTCCTGGGACAAATTGTGAAACTGACTGCTATCATGTCTTAAAAGACCTTCTTAAAGTCGAGTGCAAATATATATGGCACAAAGAAAAAAAAGATGATGACATTAATGCAATAATAATACCGGGTGGCTTCTCTTACGGGGATTATTTAAGAAGCGGTGCAGTAGCAAAATTTTCACCTATTATGTCTTTTGTCCGTGATTTTGCCAAAAACGGCGGACCTGTTTTAGGCATCTGCAATGGTTTTCAGATACTATTGGAAGAAAATCTTCTGCCGGGAGCAATGCTTAGAAATGATACACTGAAGTTTATCTGCAGGTATATAAATTTAAGAGTCGAGGATAATAAAAATCCTTTTACCGGCGGCTATGACAAAAATGAAATTGTAAGAATGCCAATAAGGCACAATGAAGGCAACTACTACATTGATAATAAAGGCCTTGAAGAAATTAATAAAAATAATCAGGTATTATTAAGATACTGCGATGAATCAGGGAATGTGAATGAAAACACAAATCCAAATGGTTCAATTGAAAACATCGCAGGAATTTGCAACATAGAAAGAAATGTCTTTGGACTTATGCCTCATCCGGAGGCATGCTGTGAAGAATTGCTTGGCTCTGCAGACGGCCTTAAGATATTTAAATCAATTATTGATTTTATTTAATTTGTTTTATTAAATTTTGATGTGTTTCTTAAAATAAGGTGGTTTTAATGTTTGATGTTGAAAAAGATTACAAAAAATTAGGCTTAAAAGATAATGAATTTTTAAAAATAGAAGAATATCTTGGGCGCAAGCCCAATTATCTTGAACTTAGCATATATTCAGTTATGTGGTCTGAGCACTGCAGTTATAAAAGTTCAAGGGCATTGCTTAAGAATTTTAAAACAACAGGAAAATATGTTTTGCAGGGCCCGGGTGAAAATGCCGGGATACTTGATATTGGCGACGACCAGGCCATAGTGTTTAAAATGGAATCACATAATCATCCTTCTGCAGTTGAACCATATCAGGGTGCAGCCACAGGAATAGGCGGGATAATCAGGGATATTTTTGCCATGGGCGCAAGGCCCATATGCAGTTTGAACTCACTTAGATTTGGCAAACTGCATGATGATGACCATCAGAAATACCTGTTTGAAATGGTTGTAAAAGGCATAGGCGACTATGGGAACTGCATGGGAATTCCAACTGTTGGCGGAGAAGTTTATTTCGACGAGACTTATAAGGGAAATTGTCTTGTAAATGCAATGAGCGTAGGCCTTGCAAAAAAAGACATGCTGGTAAAATCCAAAGCATTTGGCATAGGAAATTTTGTTGTTTTAATTGGTTCAAGTACAGGAAGGGATGGAATTCATGGAGCTACTTTTGCATCTGATGAATTAAATGAGGAATCTGATGCAAGGAGGCCTTCGGTTAAGGTTGGAGCTCCCTTTATGGAAAAAGTAGTTCTTGAGGTATGTCTTGAACTTATTGACAAAAAAATGATACTTGGACTTCAGGACATGGGAGCCGCAGGAATAACCAGTTCTTCTGTCGAAATGGCCAGCAAGGGCGATGTCGGACTCGACATTGATGTTGCGATGGTTCCACTAAGAGAAGCAAGCATGGTGCCTTATGAAATAATGATTTCTGAATCACAGGAAAGAATGCTTGCCCTGGTCGATCCCAAAAGGCTTTCGGATGTCAAAGCAGTTTGCGATAAATGGAACATCAACTGCGAAAGAATAGGAATAGTCACTGACAGCGGCCTTTACAGGATATTAAAGGGCGGGGAACTTCTGGGGGAAATTCCGGTAAAAACTTTGACCGATGATGCTCCTATATATCATCATAAATCCGAAAATCCAAAATATATCGATGAGTTAAACAAATATTTATTAACTGATGCCGATTTAAGTGATTTGTTAAATAAATTTTCTCATAACGAAATACTGAAAAAAATAATTTCTTCACCCAATATCTGCAGCAAAAAATGGGTTTGGGAGCAGTATGACCATATGGTTCAGACAAACACAGCTCTTTTACCCGGGCACGACAGCGCCGTTATAAGAATTAAGGGCACCAGTAAAGCAATTGCCTTCTCCTGCGACGGGAATGGCCGTTACTGCTATCTTGATCCATATAAAGGTGCCATGATTGCTGTAGCAGAAACCGCAAGAAATCTTGCATGCTGCGGAGCGCTGCCAATGGGACTTACGGACTGTCTTAACTATGGCAATCCGGAGAAGCCAGGTATTTTCTGGCAGTTTAAAAATTCAATTGACGGAATTATTAAGGCCTGTGAAACACTGGACATCCCGGTAATAAGCGGCAATGTAAGCCTTTATAATGAGAGTTTTGGAAAGGCAGTTTATCCCACCCCGGTAATAGGAACAGCCGGGCTTATAGCAGACATAAGCAATCTTGTCGGAATGGATTTTAAAAATAATGATGACATTATAATCCTTATTGGCATCGAAAACGGATCAGTTTCTTCAGTAAATGATGGAATGGGTGGATCTGAATTTATGGAATTATTTTTTAACAAAGTTGCAGGTATGTGCCCTGATATTGACCTTGATTACGAGAAATCACTTGACGGTCTTATGATTGATCTGATAAAAGCCGGATTAATTAAATCTGCACATGATGTTTCAACCGGGGGCATTGCAACTGCAATTGCAGAAAGCTGTATTTCAGGCAGGATAGGAGCAAAAATAAATATTGATTTAAATCAAAAAAGTTTACTTGAAAATCTCTATAATGAAAAACAGTCAAGAATAGTAGTCTCAGCTGACAGTAAAAACCTGGCTCAGATAAAACAAAAATGTGATGAAAGCAATACTGGCTGCAGGCAGATAGGTCTGGCCGGAGGAGAAATATTAAGCATTAACAATGAAATAAATATTGAAATAAAAGAAATAATCAAACTGTACGACAATGCAATTGAAAAAATAATGTCCAAATAAACTAAAGTAAAAATATTGACCGTCGGATTAAAAAATATGGAAAAAATTCAAAATAGTGTAACAGGAGCATCGGATTTCTTTGTTGACGAGATCCATGAAGAATGCGGTGTTTTTGGAGTATACGGAGCCGGGAAAAATGTTGCGGAAATAATTTTTTATGGTTTGCAGGCTCTGCAGCACAGAGGCCAGGAAAGTGCGGGTATTGCTGTTTCCGATGGAGAAAATATTCTTATTTATAAAGATCTCGGACTTGCTTCAGGCATATTCAATGAACAAAATCTTGCCCCGCTTCAGGGCTATATAGGAATAGGGCATACAAGATATTCTACAAAAGGTAAAAATGTATGGAAAAACAGCCAGCCCATTTTTGGTACTTTTAGTGGGGAAAGTTTTGCAATTGCTCATAATGGCAACCTTATAAATGCTGAATCTTTAAGGAAGATTCAAATAAATAAAGGTGCCAAATTTGAAACAACTACTGATACTGAGGTAATAGTTTCTTTAATTGAGACATCCCAAAAAGAGAATATAGAGGATGCCATAAAATATGCAATCTCTAAAATAAAAGGCTCTTTTTCGCTTGTTATTTTAACCCGTGACAAGCTAATGGCAATACGGGATCCAAACGGATTCAGACCGCTGGTGCTGGGGACAAGATCTGGAAACTATATTATTGCCTCTGAAACGTGCGCATTTGACATCATAGATGCAAAATTTATCAGGGAAATAGATCCCGGTGAATTTGTAATTATTGATGATGACGGGCTAAGATCCCAGATGCCTTTGCCTGTAAGCAGACGATCCATGTGTGTTTTTGAGCTTATATATTTTGCAAGACCGGACAGCTATATATACAATAAAAATTTGTATGCAGTAAGACATAAGATGGGTGAGCAGCTTGCTTACGAAGCGCCTGCAGATGCTGATCTTGTGATTTCAGTTCCTGATTCCGGAACTCCTGCGGCAGTAGGTTTTTCTGCCGCTTCCAAAATACCTTATGCAGAAGGATTTATAAAAAACAGATATATCGGCAGAACTTTTATACAGCCTAGTCAGGATATAAGAGAAATTGGAGTGAAACTTAAACTAAATCCTCTTAAAGATATGATAAAAGGGAAAAGAATAGTTGTAGTAGATGATTCAATTGTCCGTGGAAATACATCCAAACAGATAGTAAAAATGTTGTATCAGGCAGGGGTAAAAGAAATACATATGAGGATAAGCTCCCCGCCTTTAATAAATCCATGTTTTTATGGAATAGACATGGCTACGCAGACTGAATTTATTGCAAATCACAGAACAGTTGAAGATATAAGAAAATATCTTGAGGTTGACAGTCTTGCTTATTTAAGCATAGATGGTCTGGTAAAAGCTATCGGAGAGCCAAAAGCTGATTTTTGTCTGGCGTGTTTTAATGGTGATTATCCTGTGGATATTTCAGAAATACTAAGTTATGACAAGTTTTCAATTGAAAACGAGAGTTTTGCCGGAGCTATTAAAAAAAGCTGATTAATTTTTTGCAGCCAACTGGCTCGGAAAGTCAGACTGATAATATTTTAATCCTGACTGAAATAAATAATTTGCTAAAAAGTGAGTTATTAGCCGGGGCCAAATAATAAAAATTTTAATAATAAGGCGCAATATTTATGGAAGATAATAAACAAAAAAAATCAGGAACAGCATACAGTGATTCGGGCGTAAATATAGACAAAGCATCCGAAGCCATAAGCATGTTTAAAAATAAAGTTTTTTCAACCTTTAACAATAATGTGCTTAATGACCTGGCATCTTATGCCGGCTTGTTTTCGCTGGATATAAAGAATTTTGAAAGCCCGGTGCTTGTTTCTTCCACAGACGGAGTTGGAACAAAAGTCCTTCTTGCAGGGCAGGAAAAAGATTTTTCAACAATAGGGCAGGATCTTGTCGCAATGTGTGTAAATGACATTCTCTGCTGTGGAGCAAAACCATTATTTTTTCTTGATTACCTTGCCTGCGGAAAACTTGAGCCCGATAAAATAAAGCAAATAGTCGAATCCATTGCAGAGGGATGTCTGATGGCAGAAGCTGCTTTAATTGGAGGGGAAACTGCAGAAATGCCCGGAGTTTACAGCAAAGATGATATTGACCTTGCTGGGTTTGCAGTAGGAATTGTTGACAGAAAAAAAATAATAACAAAAGATTTGGTAAAAGCAGGCGACATTATTTGCGCAGTTTCATCGTCCGGACCTCACAGCAATGGATATTCGCTTATCAGAAAAATAATATCTGATAATAGTCTTGATCTGAAAAAAAATTATAATATTGCCGAATATAACTGCTCTTTGGGAAAAATCCTCCTGACACCTACAAAAATTTATGTCAGAGCATTTAAAGATCTTATTGATTCCGGCAGAGTAAAGGGCCTTGCTCATATTACCGGCGGCGGATTTTTTGAAAATATAAACAGGATAATTCCTGATAACTGCAACGCCGTAATAAACAGCAAAGCCTGGAGAGTTCCTGCCATATTTGAGTTTTTGCAGGAAAAGGGAAATGTCACAGAAAAAGAAATGTATAGGGTTTTTAATATGGGCATAGGAATGGCGGTTATATTAGACAGAAAAGATATCGGGTCTGCCAGAGAAATTTTAAATAAAAATCACGAAGATCTGCTTGAAATAGGAACTGTTGATGCTGGAAAAGGAATTGTAGAGGTCGTATAAAAATGAACGATAGCATGGCTGGCAGCAGAAAAAGGATAGCAGTATTTGCATCAGGAAACGGGTCAAATCTACAGGCAATAATCGACTTTTCCAAAAATACTGACATAAATGGCGATATTGTCATTGTTTTAAGCAATAATCCTGATGCCTTTGCTTTGAAAAGAGCGCTCAGCGCCGGCATAGAGCCTGTCTGTATTCCTTTTAACAGAAATAATGATAGGTTCGAATATAACAGAGCTGTTTTACAGGCAGTAAAAGATAAAAATATAGACCTTGTGTGCCTTGCAGGATATATGCTCCTGTTGAGTTCTGAATTCATAAATCAGTATTTTAATAAAATAATAAATATACATCCTTCGCTGCTGCCCTCATTTAAAGGAGCACACGGCATAGTGGATGCATTTAATTATGGCGTAAAGGTAACCGGTGTAACAGTTCATTTTGTTGAGAACGAGCTTGACACCGGGCCGATAATATCTCAGGAAGCTGTATTTGTAAACGAAGGTGAAACCATTGAAGATCTTGAAAAAAAGATCCATGAGGCTGAGCACAGAATATATCCGCCCGCACTCAGGCACTTTTGCAGAGACGAACTTAGAATAATAGGACGGAAAGTAATAATTACAGAGAGGGGTTAATTTGGACATTAAAATAAAAAGAGCATTAATAAGTGTTTCCAATAAAAAAGGAATTATTGAATTTGCCAGAGGGCTTGAAAGTCTGGATATTGAAATAATATCAACGGGAGGGACTTATAAAACTCTCATGGATGCAGGAATAAAAGTTGTAAAAATAGATGAGCTGACCGGTTTTCCGGAAATGCTTGACGGAAGAGTCAAAACACTTCACCCGTTTGTTCACGGGGGAATACTCGCAAACAGGTCGATACCTTCACATATGCAGCAGATTAAAGACGCCGGCATAAAAGAAATAGATCTGGTTGTCGTAAACCTTTATCCCTTTAAAGAAACTATATCAAAAACAGGTGTTGCAATGCAGGAAGCCATAGAAAATATTGACATTGGCGGACCCACCATGATAAGAAGTGCGGCAAAAAATTCCGGTGGCGTGGGCGTTATTGTAGATCCGGATGATTACGATATTGTTTTAGGTGAGATGAATTCAGGCAGAGGCACCTTAAGTGAGAAGACCTTATTTTCATTAAGCATAAAAGCTTTTAAACATACCTGCGAATATGACAGCGTAATATTTAATTATTTTATTAATAAAGTTCCTGAATTTGGAAGTGAAAAAATACAAATCAATTCATGGCTTGATGTGGAAAACACAGAAAACCCTGACTTAAAGCAATTTTCTCTGCCAAATGATTTCAAGGATAATGAAGGAAGTTTCAATAATGATCTCACACTGACATTGTCTAAAAAACAAAATTTAAGATATGGTGAGAACCCCCACCAAAAAGCTTCATATTATAAATTTAACGGGGCACCCATGGACAGCTTTGTAATGGCAGCTCAGCTTCAGGGCAAAGAGCTCTCATACAACAATATTCTTGATGGCAATGCAGCTTTTAATATGGTCAAAGAATTTGAAAAAACATGTGTTGCAGTCATTAAGCATAATAATCCCTGCGGTGCAGCTTTGGGCAATAATGTTCTTGAAGCATACTCCAAAGCTTACAAAGCAGATCCGCTGTCTGCTTATGGAAGCGTTATTGCCTGTAATATGATCTGGACAAAAGAGGCTGCAGAGTTTCTCATGGACAAATATGTCGAGGTGCTGATTGCTCCCGGTTTTGAAGAAGATGCACTGGAGCTTATGGAACAAAAGGAAAATTTAAGAGTAATGAAAGTGGAGTTTAATAGGGAAGAGTATATTAATAAACTAAAAAATTCTGATTTATCGTTGATTTATCCTGATATTAAAAGTGTTGACGGAGGTTTACTCATTCAGGATACTGATATGGGTCGTGACAATGTAAACGAGATGAAGATTGTAACCGCTGCAAGTCCGTCTGACAGTGAATGGAAGGATATGCTTTTCGGATGGCAGATTGTTAAAAATGTCAAATCCAATGCAATCCTAATTGTTAGGGATGAAGTATCTGCAGGAGTAGGTGCAGGCCAGATGAGCAGAGTTGATTCGACAAGAATTGCAATTGAAAAATCAGGAGCCCGATGCAATGGAGCTTCTATGGCCTCGGATGCATTTTTTCCTTTTGCTGATGCAATCGAAATTGCCGCTCAAAGCGGTATAAAAGCAATAATTCAGCCTGGCGGGTCAGTACATGACCCTGAAGTAATAGAAGCATGTAACAAGTATAAAATTGCGATGGTCTTTACAGGTAAAAGACATTTCAAACACTAATTAATCTAAAATAGTAAAAGACCCCCGGCTTTCATGGGGGTCTTTTATCTGGTTTAAATCTAATTTAAAATAATTAGTTCATGTCAAATAACTAGCGGTCAACTATTCCAAAGGGTCTAATTGTAAATATTTTAAGCTTTATTTAAATAAATAATCCACTAAAAACTTAGTGACTCACCAGAAACTGTTTAGTTCCTGATGAGTCAGCAATAAAATTAAAATAAACATAACAGCCAAAAAACAATTTATATAATCATTCGCAGAACAGTATATGACAATAAAAACATTATGCCGTTGTGAAAAAACCTGCTTTGCTTTCCGTCTTTATCTTGTTTTCTACACCGTCTCTTTTTTCAAACGGGCTTCTTTCAAGAGTATGTGGCAGCAGTTCCTCAATGTTATCGACAAATACCAGTTCAAGGCCATTGGTTATTGCCTCAGGGACTTCCGAAACATCTTTTTTGTTTTTTGCCGGCAGCACAACTTTTCTTAGACCTGCCCGCTTTGCAGCAAGCAATTTTTCCTTAAGTCCGCCAATAGGCAGTATCCTGCCCCTTAAAGTTATTTCACCTGTCATTCCGACATCTCGCAAAACAGGAATACCGGTTAATGCTGAAACAACCGAGGTTGTTATAGACACTCCGGCCGATGGACCGTCTTTTGGTATTGCACCGCTTGGAACATGTATATGCATGTCAGACTTTGCAAAAATGCTGTCATTTATTCCCAGCTCTTTTGCCTTTGAATGAACATAACTTAATGCAGCTTTTGCTGATTCCTGCATCACATCTCCAAGATTTCCGGTTAATGTCAGCCCGCCACGCCCTTTATAATAGGTGGATTCAATAAGGATTATGTCTCCTCCGACAGGCGTATAGGCCAGTCCTGTTGCAACTCCAACCGTATTTTTTTCCTCAATTTCGCTTGGCTGTATCTTGGAAACTCCAAGATAGTCATATACTTTTTTTCTCGTTATAGTCTTGGAAGATTTTTTATCTTCAATGATTTCCCTTGCTATTTTTTTACAGATATTGGCAATTTCTCTTTCAAGATTTCTTACTCCTGCCTCTCTTGTAAATTCTTCAATTATTGTCAGAACAGCATCTCTGCTAAATTTGACTTTATATTTTTCTACTCCCTGTTCAATTAACTGTTTTGGGATTAGAAACTTCTCAGCAATATGCGATTTTTCCTCGCTGCTATATCCTGGAAGCTCAAGAATCTCCATTCTGTCTCTGAGGGCAGGGTGAATTGTATCAAGAATGTTAGCCGTTGCTATAAACATTACATTTGAAAGATCAAACTGCACTTCAAGATAATGATCCCTGAATGAATTATTCTGCTCAGGGTCAAGGACTTCAAGAAGTGCTGAAGAAGGATCTCCTCTGTAATCAGCCCCAACCTTGTCAATCTCATCAAGCATGAAAACCGGGTTATTGACTCCTGCCTGAGACAGGCCCTGAATTATTCTTCCCGGCAGAGCTCCAACATATGTTCTTCTGTGGCCTCTTATTTCAGCCTCATCTCGGATCCCTCCTATAGACATCCTTATAAATTTTCTCCCAAGAGATTTTGCAATTGACTGTCCAAGCGAAGTTTTGCCAACACCCGGAGGACCAACAAAGCAAAGTATGGGCCCTTTAGTTGTTTTGCCCTTGAGTTTTCTAACAGCCAGATAATCCAGAATATGCTCCTTTACTTTTTCAAGGTCGTAATGGTCTTCGTCAAGAATTTTCTTTGCTTTCTTTATTTCCAGAGTGTCTTTAGTCTTTTCTGACCATGGAACCTCAAGCATCCATTCAATATAAGTCCTGATATAGGAATATTCCGGTGACATGCTGGACATACTTTCAAGCCTTTTTATTTCCTTTTCAACTTTTTCTCTAGCTTCTTTTGGAAGCTTTTTTTTGCCAAGTTTTTTTTGAAATTCAACTGTTAACGCTATGGATTCATCTGACTCACCAAGCTCTTCTTTAATAGCTTTAAGCTGCTGTCTTAAATAAAAATCTCTTTGAGTTTTTCCTACTTCTTCCTGAACCTTGTTTCTTATCTGTGACTGAACTTCGAATTTTTTCAATTCTTCAGCAAGAAATTCAGTTAACTTTTTAAGCCTTGCCTTGACATTTGTCTCCTCAAGAATGCTTTGTTTCTGTTCGATCTCTGAAAGAAGATAAGATGCAAACAAATCAGCCTGGACCTCAGGTTTGGAAATATTTGTAGCAGCAATTACAAAAGCAGTCGGCAAAGGAATACCAAGCTGGATGAATTTCTCAACCTGCATCCTGATGGTAGTATTAAGGTTGTTTATTTCATCATCCTCTGCATACCCTTCATCATCCAAGACCTCTATTGCCGCTCTTAAATATCCTTCAGTCTGAGTAAAGTATTTTATCCTTACTCTTGAAAGGCCTTCAACAATACATTTGACTTCAGTTGCCGAAATATTTGCGACCTGTTTTATGACACAGGCTGTCCCTATTTCAAAAAGATCATCTTTATTAACATTCTCTTTATCTTTTTCCCTTTGAGCTACCACTACAATTATCTGATGTTCTTTTGATGCAGCCTTTACAGACTCAATACTCAATTCCCTTCCAACGGCCAGTGGTGTAGCAAGATAAGGAAATACCACGCTGTTCTTTAGTGCAAGAACAGGCAGTTCAGTAGGAATTTTTAATTTTTCCTTGTTTTCATCATTTAAACTATTTTTTTCTTCGGCCATAACAATCAACTCCTGTGTATTTAATCGGGGCTTCTGACTGCCCTTATTTTTTTAATACTGTCTGTCACTCAGAAAAATTACTATATCAGAAAATAAAATAAAAAGCAAAAATAATTTTCTTAATTTATGACAAACATTTTTAACTTTAAATGAAAAATATTTAAACATTATTTCCATTATATCAGATTTCTCAAATGTCAATTATCTGGATTTATCCAATACGTTTCTGGATAGTTAAGCTGATCACATAAAAAAGTATATTGCAGTATTAAAGAACTCTTGTTTATTTGGATTTATTAATCACATTCCTAAAAAATGGAGCCAATTCCAGAAAAAAGCATATTGCGGCATAAAAATCCTCGATTTAATTGAATTTATTCAATACATTTTTAGATAATGAAGCCAATTCCATAAAAAAAGCATATTGCAGTATTAAAGATCTCCGGTTTATTTAAATTTATTTATTACATTCCTGGGCAGTGAAGCTGATTTCATAAAATAAATATATTGCAGCACTAAAGATCTCCGATTCAGTTGGATTTATTCATTACATTTCTAAAAAGTGGTTCTGATTCCATAAAAAAATATTGCAGTAAAATATATCTCCGGCACCGGATTAAAAACCATAACCTAATGCTTTTAATTTATCTTCATCCATTATTCCATAGTAATGAGCGATCTCGTGGATAAGTACTTTTTTAAGCTTTACTGAAATCTCCTCATCATTACTGCAGACCAGCTCAAATGACTTTTTGAAAAAAGTTATTATTCTTGGCAATCCATTGTAGTGTCCAGGTTCAGCAGTTTTTGGCACGCCCTGGAATAAACCAAGGGTAACATCACTGGAGTTTTTTTTAGGGTTATCCAGATGTGTATAATTATCATAATCAACAAGTATGGCAACATTATCATTGATGATGTCGTCCTTATATTTTTTAGGGAGTTCAGAAATATATTTTAAAATAAGTTCTTCAAATTCTGTATTTTCCATTATTCACCATTTGCCCAAGATTATGTTTACGCAATATTGCGTTTCTTATTTAATGTCTCTATTTATATTAATATTTTTTATATATGTCTGCAATTTAAAAATTTATTGCAGATTGGTTTCTGATAAATAATTGATAAAACGGGTTAACTTATGAAAATTACAGGCTTCACTTAAACATGTAATTTATCGATAGCTGAATTATCCACCGGTTATTAATTATTTCCTGATAAAAAATAAGCAGAATAACCAGACATATCAAAGTTTAAGTTTAATTTAATTAAAAATATTATTAAAAACCTGGTTTATTATCATTAACCAATGAAAAGTTTTTAAATATTAAAAATATTATTGACAAAAACTGCCTTTAAATAATAATATATTAGAATATTCAAATATTAAAATATTTATTTTAATGAAGAACAATTTATGCAAACAGAAGATTTTTACCAGCTTCACTCGGAAATGTGCAAAACCATATCTAACCCCAAAAGGCAGGCTATTCTTGACTCACTTCGTGATGGAGAGCTTACAGTAAATGAAATAGCGGAAAAAACATCCATTGCACAGGCAAACATTTCACAGCACCTGTCTTCACTAAAAGACAAAGGTGTGGTTATTTTAAGACGCCAGGGCAATAATTCTTTTTATTCAATTTCAAATAAAAAAATTATTGAAGCCTATGACCTTATAAGTGAGGTCCTAAAAGACGCGCTTTTTATAAAAAATAAAACTGTCATAGATTCAGAGCAAAAAGATTTTTAATATTAAAGTTTTCACAAACTGATATTTTAAAAAATTTGACAAGTTATTAAGAAAAATAATATCAGACACAATTGACAGACCGTTCTGACTTACATTAAGCAGAGATATTTTTAACAAGAACTCAGCAGAAAGAAGGAAGTAGATGGAAGAAAAAAAGAAAAAATTATCGATGGTTGTTTTTAGTGGAGATATGGACAAAATAATGGCTGCTTTTATTATTGCAACAGGAGCGGCTGCATCCAATATGGACGTAACCATGTTTTTCACATTCTGGGGTCTGCGTGCACTTAAAAAACCAGTAAATACCGGCAAAGGATTTTTTGGAAAAATGCTTGGATTGATGTATGGCGGAGACATAAGAAAAGCAGGGCCAAGCAAGTTTAACTTTTACGGAATGGGAAGATGGATGTTTAAAAAAATGATGGCTTCCAAAGGAGTAATGGACCTTGTTGAATTTAGAAATCTTGCCCTTGAACTTGGAGTTAAGTTTTATCCCTGCTCAATGAGCATGGATGTTCTTGAAATTACTGCAAATGATTTTATAGAGACAGCAGAGCCTGAAGTAGGAGTAGGTTTCTTTATTTCAGAGGCCCTGGAATCTCAGATCACATTATTTATTTGAGATATTTAATATATAGTAAACAATAAATGACAATATAGGGAGGATAACATGTCCGAAGACATTAAAGTTGATCTTGAATTAGATTTAAAAGGGTTGCTTTGTCCGCTGCCAATGGTCAGAGTCAGCCAGAATATAAGCAAGGTACCTGTAGGAGGAGTAATAAGGGCTATAGCAACTGATCCCGGAAGTCTCGCTGACATTCCTTCATGGGCCAAAAGCACGGGCAATGAAATCTTAAAATCCGAAAGGATAGAGAAAGACCTGATTTTTTATGTAAAGAGACTAAAATAATATTTAACAAAATAAGAGCAGGCTGATAATAAAGGATTAAAAAAATATGAATATGGATCCTTTTTCATTTATAGTTGCAATACTTGTTTATGTCGCCGTAATAGTTTTTATTGTCGGAATGACATTTCGGATAATAGTTTGGGTAAAGGCCCCCAGGATGCAGATAAGTCTTGGAATGTTTCCTAAACCCAAAAACAAATTTGTGAGATTTTTTAAGATACTGAAAGACTCTTTTTTATTTCCCCAGGCAATTGAAGTCGACAAGTGGATGTGGATATTTGCTATCCTGTTCCACCTGGCCCTTCTTGTAGCTTTGGCTGGGCATTTCAGGCTAATAAAGGAATTTACTTTTATTTCAAATATAATCGGCCAGCAAAATCTTAATACTCTTGGAGCAGTTGGAGGCGGAACTGTCGGTATAATAATGATTTTTGCACTGATTTATTATTTACTGCGAAGATTCTCATCACCATACAAAGAGATATCCGTACCTGAGGATTTTATACTGATAATTCTTCTTGCAGCAATAATAGGCCTGGGAGATCATATGAGATTCTTTGGAAATATTCATACTGATGAATATAGGAAATACTTTGTAAGTATACTCCTTTTTAGACCGGCATTTCCAGAATCGCTTGTCGGCAGCCCTACCAGATGGGTTTTATCCTGGCATGTATTATCCGTAGACTTATTTGTAATTTATTTTCCGTTTAGCAAACTTGTCCATGCAATTGGAACATTTTTTGCCAACAAAGTAAGGAGTGAGTAATGCTGGAAATAGAAAAGCAGCAGGCATTGGTAAAAATACTTAAAGAAAAGGTAAACAAGCAGCTTCTTTATTATCTTGATGTATGTGCAAGATGCGCAATTTGCAGGGATGCCTGCCATCAGTACAAAACAACAAAAGACTATAAATATATTCCGGCTTACAGAGCTGAATTAATCAGAAGATTATATAAAAAATATTTTTCGGTACTTGGCAGGTTTTTCCCCAAGCTCTATGAAAGCAGGGCAGTAGATGATGAAATTCTCCTTGATGAATTATACCAGGTTACTTATGCCTGCACTGGCTGTCGAAGATGCATGTATTATTGTCCGTTCAGTATAGACACCACGCATATCCTGTCTGTTGCAAAAGCTTTGCTTGTTGCAGCAGGAAGAGAAAACCAGATGCTAAGGGAGCTTGCCGATGCCTCAATTATGAAGGGTGAAAATATCGATATGTTCAAGGATATTTTTACAAGCATAATAAAAGAGTCAGAACCAGAGCTAAGAGAAAAAACAGGGGACCCACAGGCAGAAATTCCAATCGATAAAGAAGGCGCCGAAGTACTGTATGTAGCACTTTCGGGCATGCACAGCATAATGCCGGCTGCTGTTATTTTAAACAAAGCCAAAGTAAACTGGACTCTCTCAATGTTTGAGGCTGCAAATTACGGTTATTTCCTTGGTGACAGCGCGAGAGCCAAAAAAATAGCAGACAGAATTGTTGAGGAAGCAAAAAGATTAAAAGTAAAAGAAGTTATTATTACTGAATGCGGCCATGCCTACAGAGTAATGAATTTCTTCTATGAAGCATGGGCACGTGAAAAACCTCCCTTTAAGGTAACTGCTCTTGTAGACGCGATATATGGCTTTATTAAAGATGGCAAAATTCAGGTTAAAAGCAATGCAGTAAAAGAAATAGTCACATATCATGATCCCTGCCAGGTTGGAAGGAACGGCGGATTTTTTGAAGAGCCAAGATATGTAGTTTCCAGCATTGCCCAAAATTTTAAAGACTTAAATCCAAATCGAACCAAAGCATGGTGCTGCGGTGGAGGCGGAGGGCTTGTAGCTATTCCAGAGCTTGAAGAGTTCAGGTTAAAAACCGGCAAATTAAAAGCAGACCAGATAAAAGAAACTGGTGCTAAAATAATTGTCAGTCCGTGTGAAAACTGCCGACTTCAACTTGATTCATTAAATATAAAATATGAACTGGGTATCGAAATAAAGTCTTTAATGGAGTTCGTAGCTGACAATATCGTTGTGTAAATAAAAGAAAAAACTGTTTTTTAGAAGCTGGTACATATTATATTTGTACCAGTTCAGGTCACAGACAATAAAATATATTGTGTGCGGCGTAAGGAAGGCAAATTAGATTTAAGCCGACTCTTTAAAAGCTGTCTTTGGCTGATATGGAGTGCGGGTGTACTGGTAAGAAGTTTCCGGTTAAGCAATTAGCCAAAATGGTTCATTTAAATGTATTCCCGGCTTAATCTTGATGGTGATTTGTAAAAAACTGAGTTATTAACCAGGAACTAATTATATTTTTAATTATCACTATAGGTATGTTTGTTAAAATAAAAAAGCACCGGTAAACCTGTGATGCAAAACTTTACCAGCGCTCGGGTATTTTTTTATTATACTGTCAATTTCCAGCAGACTGCAAACCTTTAATATTTACAGCTAAAACAACTATCATCCTGTGATAGTTTTAACCAAAACTATTATCCCTACAAAAAAAATCAGCCAGTAATTAAACAGTATATATGATGATATTTTTTTTACCTTTTCCATTATTTCACCTCCTTTATTTAAAAATATTTCTATATTTTGCTTTTGTGTTTCTCGCTTGACATTTAACAATAATCAGACTTTTAGCTCGAAATATTTCCAGCTAAAACAACTATCAGCCCGTAATAGTTTTAACCAAAACTATTATCCCTACAAAAAAAACCAGCCAGTAATTAAACAGTATATATGACGAAACTTTTTTTACCTTTTCCATTATTTCACCTCCCTTATGCAGTAATATTTTTATAATTTTTCTCTAACGGAATTTCTGATTTCAAGCTTTCCTTTAATAACAAATTTTTTAAATCTCTCATCATCGGACTTTCCCTTTATTTTTTCCATCAGCATCGAAACAGCTGTTTTCCCTATATTGTAAAAAGGTCTTCTTATTGTGGTCAGGGAAGGTTTAAGGAATTTACTAAGATAAATATCTCCAAACCCTATTATGGAAATATCATCAGGAACCTTAAGGTTTCTTTCCTCCAGGGCATTAAGTGCACCCAGAGCTATAAGGTCGCTGGAGGCAAAAACAGCATCAATCTCAGCAAGTTCATCAAGCGATTTCAGCATCATGTCATAACCTGATTCTACTGAAAAATCCCCTCTGAAAATCATGTTTTCGTTGTATAAACTGTTTTCCTCCATTGCTGTTTTCCAGCCAAGAAGCCTGTCCTCAAAAGACCTTGAATAATTTGGACCGTCAAGAATGATAATCTTTTTGTGGTTGTTCTTAATTAAAAAATTAGTGGCTTCGTAAGCCCCGCCAAAGTTGTCAAAAATAACTATATCCCTTGTCCATCCCTTTATTTCGCGATTAACCAAAACCAGTGGAATATTTATAGTTTCCATTTCTTTTATAATTCGCTTGTCTGAATAAACAGGAATAAGAATAATTCCGTCTATCCACATGGAAAGAAGATCGTTAATAATTTTTGTCTCCTTGTTTATATCGTCTCTTGAGCTGCACAGAAAAACATTGTAACCCTGAGCATCAAGAGTTTCCGTAACACCGTTTATTAAATCAGAATAAAACGGACTTGAAACATCTGGTATTATGAGACCGATATTCATGGTTTTCTTTTTTGACAGGCTTGCGGCTATTTTGTTTGGTTTGTATCCAAGAGACTTTATGGTGTCCAAAACTTTGGTTTTATTTGCATCCGTGACAGTATCAAGCTCATTTAAAACATTAGAGACTGTCCCTACAGATACTCCTGCAATTTTTGCCACATCTTTTATAGTTGTCATATTTTTTTAATTCTCGCTGCCACTAAAATAAATTGTATAATGAACCGTTTCATTAAGTTTATAATATTAGATTTTATTAATATGTCAAGTACTTTTTTAAAAAATTATTTTTCACAGTGGAATTGCCGGATTAGCTATTGTTAAATATGGAGTCTCTGTTTACTTATAATTAAAATAATTATAGGGAAGAGGTAATATTTTTTCTTTTATTCAAAATAATATTTCCAAGCAGAATTATAATAATTGCAAATGAAAAAATGATGGCAACTGACATTGATAAAATCATACTCTTTGGGGAGATATATTTTATCATATAGGGGCCTATGGAACCACCAAGAGCAGCCGCTGCTGAAAGCATTGAAATAGCAAATCCCGCACCTTTACTCATGATATTGCTGCCTTTTGCTGTTATTAAGGGCTGAATTCCTGAAAGCCCCATACCTGCAAGTGCAATTGAAATAAAAATTACAATAGAATAAGGAACAAAAACAAACAGGACAATTCCGATAAAAGATACTGCAGAAAGAACAAGAAGGAGGTAATCAGTTTTAAATTTTCCCGAAACAGAGCTTATTATTATTCTGCCGGCCATAACTGAGAGCCAGTAGGTTGAAATAGCCCAGCCTGCTTTAGTAATAAGAAAAGAACGGGTAATTCTTAAAAAAGTGGGGCTCCAGGTAGAAATTGAAACTTCCATTGCACCGAAGAACAGCATCAAAATTATAAATAGAAGAAAAAAAATATTTTTTGTTCTATCTGCAAAAATAGCCCTTATTTTAATATCTTCATTTTTTTGGGGAGAAGACGCAGGGTCTTTTTTCCTTGTGATAAAAATATAAAGCGCAAGCGTAATAACTGCAAAGAGAAGAATTGCGATGTACAGATATTTCCAGCTGATATTATTCTTTATAATATTGATGGCAACAAGTGGCCCCATCAATGCCCCAAGAGGAAAAAAAATGTATCCTACTGTTGTAAGTTTTTCTTTGTCTTTAATCCTGCTTACCTGCATATAGCCATTTGCCTGAACCCATATTGTTCCCACTATATAGCCTGCAAAAAAATAAAACAGATAGAGCATATTTATGGAGGAAGATAAAAACAGTCCAATTGTATCTGCAATAAGAAAAACATAGAAAAAAATTATCATGTTTATTCTTTTAAATTTTTTATTTAAAAAGGGAGAAGTAATATTACCGATTAAATTTCCTATAATGTTAAAAGTAAAAACCAGATTCAAAGTTCCAACATTTATGTTCATTAATTTGCTTACATCTAATAGAATGGAACTTAGTGAAAAAATAGAAAATGAGCATAGGAAAATTGAAAAAAAATTAGGGAGCTCTGATAAATATTCTTTAAAACTGTCTTTTTTACTCAATTTAAATTTCAGGATAATTTTTTTAATATTTATTAAAAGAAGTACTAATGCTATAGAATTAAATTAATTTTTTCAATATTTTTAAAAAATTGATGATATATTTTTAACAAATTAAATAAAAAACAAATCGGGGAGTTTATGGAAAAGGCAATAGATGTAACGGGTATTGGAAATGCAATAGTAGATATTCTGGCCAGAGTGCCGGATGATTTTTTAAAAAAACACGATCTCCAAAAGGGGTCAATGGCTTTAATAGATGAAAAAACTGCCCATGAGCTTTGCTTAGCATTAGCAGCCACCCAGGAAGCCCCCGGAGGATCTGCTGCAAATACTATTGCAGGGCTTGCATCATTAGGTAAAAAAACTGCCTTTATCGGCAAGGTAAAAAGTGATCAGTTAGGGAGTATTTTTGAAAATGGATTAATCTGTATGGGAATTGAATGCAAAGCCATGAAAGAAGATAGTGGAAATTCAACAGCAAGATGCATTGTTTTTGTAACGGATGATGCCCAAAGAACCATGTGTACATTTCTTGGTATTGCAGGATCTTTAAATATGGAGGATATTAAAAAAAATGAACATATCATTTCTGCATCTAAAATATTGTATCTGGAAGGCTATCTTTGGGACAAACCTGAGGCGAAGCTTGCCATTAAAGAAGCAATTATAATTGCAAAAAACAGTGGAGGCAAAATAGCTTTTTCGCTGTCTGACAGTTTTTGCGTAGAGCGTCACAGAAATGATTTTCTTGATCTGATAAAAAATGATCTTGATATTGTTTTTGCAAATGAAACAGAAATAATAGCTTTATTTGGAAAAGATGATTTTCAGTCAGCCTGCCTGGAATGTAAAAATTATGAAACAATCTGGGCTTTGACAAGATCAGAAAAAGGTTCTACTGTTATTTTTAAAGATGCCGCTTTTAATATTGAGGCTGACCAGGCAGAAAATCTTATAGATACAACCGGAGCAGGTGATCTTTATGCCGCCGGATTTTTAAACGGTTACCTTGAAAACAAAGGCCTTGAGGATTGCGGGAAAATGGGAAGCGTGGCCGCCTCCGAAATAATCAGTCATTATGGTGCAAGACCGGAACAATCCCTGGCGGAGTTATTTAAGAAAAAATTATAAATTATTTTAACAAAAGGCATTATTTTTAGATCACTTTGAGATGAAGGAATACAGGCTTACCGGAAAAAGCATTAAAAAAGATGCCGACTATAAAATTAATTATGCATCTGAGCTTAATCCTGCTCAGCTTGAAGCTGTAAGCACAAAAAAAGGTCCTGTCCTGGTAATTGCGGGCGCAGGGACGGGAAAAACAAAAAC
>CAYNMO010000009.1:0-24093 GCA_964398155.1 uncultured Actinomycetota bacterium
AAAAAATATAAATTTTCTATATTCTTAAATATTTAATACTTTTTCTCTTTCTTCTCTTATGGTTTCAACGACAGCTTTTATGTTTTCGATAGGTACATCATTCATTATTTCCTGTGCAGCAGC
Source organism: uncultured Actinomycetota bacterium (assembly GCA_964398155.1). Lineage (GTDB taxonomy): Bacteria > Actinomycetota > Humimicrobiia > Humimicrobiales > Humimicrobiaceae > JAMDDL01. The sequence continues at coordinate 124 of CAYNMO010000009.1, forward strand.
AATTATATAACCTCCGCCCTTACCTAGTATTCTAATGGTATCAGCTACCATTTCTTTTGTTCCTTCAGGTGTCAGATAAGGCAGTTTTTGTGTATCAATACCCCCATAAAAAATCAAGTCTTTACCATATTCACGCTTTAGATAATTTAAATCCATACAAGGCTGACAAGGTTCAAGTATTTTCATGCCGATATCAATCAAATCGGGAATATACTGAACAATATTTCCGCACGAATGAAACATTATGGGAATATCAGCCTTTAAAAAAACTTCCCAGTATTTTTTAAGTCTTGGAAGAATAATTCTTTTAAACATCGCATCTGAAAAAAACCCTGCTGTCTGAGTACCGAAATCATCTCCGCTGTGCGCAATTTTAAATCCAAGTTGAACGGTTTTTTTTGCAATCTCAATTTTATAGTCTGTTACCTTATCCATTATGGTTTCAACTATTTTAGGGTTAAGCGCAATATATGTCATCAATTCTTCCCATCCTAATACATGATAAGATCTTTCATAAATACCACCGTATCCACTGGGCCAAACAATAAATTCACCAGAATATTTTTTTAAGTCTCTTTCCCAATCACTAAAATTACCCAAAGCATTCGGATCGGGACAGATGTATTTATTAACAGCAATCTCAAGATCTTTTTCTGTAACAGCATCCTTCAGTCTGTGAGGTATAAATTTAATATTTTTTGTAGTTGTTTTTTGCTGAAGGGGATGATAAGTAATAAAAAAACTTCCGATACCTACTGTGTGGCCTATGCCCCAATCATCATAAACTATATTATTTTCCCAATCAGGATATGCATATCCCCTGTTTTTTAATTTCTCTATTTCATCAAAAACATCTTTATAGATCATAGGTTTATCCTGCAATGTAAATGTCAAAAGGAAATGATTTTCCAGATAATCATCGAGTAAATTTTCAGTATCCAGGCCAAGTGCCTCGCTTATTTCTTTATATCTGCTTCTATCTGCAAAAGCTATCTGGCTAGGGAGATAATCTACTTCTTGTCTATTAATAACTCTCAATACTCTTTCCTGCTTATTTAATTTTAAAGTCACTGGCACTCCTAAAATAATAATCCCAAATCTATATTTATAATTTTTTTACTGAATCTCTTTTTATTAATACCGGATCGATAATTTCACTTTTATTTTTAAATCTTCCGGTTTCAAGCTTATATATCAAATTTTCTGCGGCAGCTTCTCCCAGACTGAACATGTCATGATCAATTGTTGTAAGTTTGGGCATTAAATAATTTGAAAATATTATATTATCAAATCCCATTACGGAAATTTCTTCGGGAATTTTTATGTTGTTTTCTATTAACATCCTGCTTAAATAAATAGCAATAGAATCCGCAACACAAAATATTGAAGAAATACCACTGTTTAATAAGGTGTCTTTATTATTATCTATTGCCTCTTCAATTTTTTTATACTCAAGAGGAACCTCTATAATGAATGATTCTTTTATTTTATATTTGTTTAAAACATCTAGAAAGCCATCAACCCTTTGTTTAAATATGTAGACTTTCATTGAATAAGTGATAATACCAATTTTTTTATGGTTATTCTCTATTAAAAATTTGGCTGCAAGTTGCCCTCCAAGATAATCATTATTCATCACATAAGGCAGGTTGATACCGGGAATTATTCTATCCACCTGGATTATGGGTATTTCTTTCTTTTGCATGTTTAATATAAATATTTCTTCTTCTTTATTCCCGAAAATTCCGGAAAACATAACTCCGTCAATATTCATGCTCTGTATTGTCTCAATAATATCTTTTTCCCTGTCAATATTTTGTCTCGTATTAAAAAGGCAAAGAATGTAACCTTTCTCTGACATTGCTTTTTCAGCACCAGCTATTAATTCAATAAAAGAAGGATCTTTTAAGCTGGGTATTATAAAAGCTATCAATTTGGTTTTTTTTGTAGTAATAGCACTTGCAATTTTAGAAGGTCTGTAATTATATTTTGCGCATATTTCAATAATTTTTTTTCCGGTGGATTCTTTTACAATCCCCGAATTACTGAAAAATCTTGACACTGTTGCTACGGATACATTTGCTTCCTTGGCAATTGAATAAATGTTTGCTTTTGCTTTATTATTTTTTATCATTGTTTAAAAACTATTTTAATAATATTGGCCTTATGTCTAAAACTTCGCAAACTACTTCCAGTTCTTTACTGTAATCACCTTTAGTGATATGAATATGATTGGATCTTAATTCTTTAATAAAATCTTCCTGCCTGCAATCAAGTTTAGTAAAAATATGAGGCTGTTGAGAATTAGTTTCATTTATTTTCTCTAAAGGAGTTTCAACAGCTGTTCCTGTAGTAATTAACATCACATATTCCCTTTTTATCCTGCTTAACCTCGCTATCGTAAGTTTGCCGGGGGCTCCAACATATCTGGGACATGCTCCTCCTAATTTCCATTTAAATTCCCTTAGTCCTTCTGTAACCCACACCACATCTTTTCTGGATTTTGCAAAATCTGTCGGCTGAGCACCGCAGTTGCACATTCTGACCTGGTTTTCATCATAGTCGTAATATAAAACATCAGTAAACATTGTTGTTTGTCCGGATATATTATTTAAGATTTGCATTGTAAGAGCTCCATTAGCATCGGCTTCGCAAGAGGCAACAAATGAGGAATTTTCTCCAAAGCCATCATCGGACTGATCATTTAAAAGAACATGTGCAATACAAAAAGTGGTATAGCAACTTGGCATCTCCGGCAAGCATTTTACTGAGAGAAAATCATAGTTTTTCTCTTTAATTAAATCTCTTAAAGCAAAATAAAGTTTTATCTGTGCTATCATTACATTTTTTTCTGGTTCTATCCCTCCGAACTCCCTGCTCATCCATCCCAGAAAATTTATAGCTTCATTATCTGTATATTTTTTGGACCTTTCAATTAGCTCTACCTGATCAAATCCATCAACATCAATTCCAAATTTGGACATCCATTCGCTGGGATCTATTCTGGCAGTCATCATTCCCATGGATCTGCTGCCGCCTTCACCATAAGTCATACCCCTAAGTTTTGTGGCACCAGCTATGCCGAAAATATATTTTTTAAGATCATTCATAACTCTTGTCTCGTTAAAATCACCATAAACAAGGTAATTCTTAATTCCCATTTCTTCTAAAGCTCCTCTTGCGATAGACCCCCCAACTATTCCAAAAGTTTCAATTTTTGAATTAGCCCATATAATTACAGGAACATTCGCATTAATAGCAGCCATTACGGTAGTGTTGGAATATGTCCAAGAACCTACATAAATAACAAGAACATGGATATCTTCTCTTCTTAATTTTTCTCCATGATCTTTCATTTCAAACGCCGTTCTTGCTATTTCATTGCAATCGAAGACTTCAACACCCAGTTTTTGCAATGCTTGTCTTGCTAACGGCAAATATGCCTTTACTTTATTAACAAATTCTTCTGGCCAGGTATTATCCTGAGACATGGTAACTATTAATCCAACTCTTGTTTTTTTATTTTTATAAAACACTTTTACCTCGCAATTAAATTAAATAAGTATATTAAATAATTTGCTTTTCCAAATTAAAAACTTCCTGCAGTTTTATTATCTTGCCCTTATCTGAATAATCCTGGACTTCCGATAATAGTGGATCCATCAGAACGAGCCAGTCCTTAAAAATTTCTTTTCTTGATAAGTTGTCCATTGAAACATCAAAATTACGGGCCATTATGTATACTATTAACTGTTCGCCGTTAACCCAGATTATTTCTCTTTCTATCCCTGCATCATTAATCTCTTTTAATAACTCCTGTGCGCAACTCTTATGATATTCAATATATTTATCTTTTTTATCCTTTTTTACTTTTTGAATAAATAAAACATGATCCATTTATATTCCTTTCACTTTATTTCTTGCCATCATTGATAATGCATCTAAAGAAACTACGGCAATCAATACAACGCCCTTTATTATATCCTGAATATATGCTGTAACGTTAAGCAGGGTAAGGGAATTAAAAATAACTCCCACAACAAGAATACCTATAAATGTTTTTACCGCTCCTCCTCTGCCGCCTGTTAAGTTTGTTCCCCCTATTACTACAGCAGCCACAACTGAAAGTGCTAAATCTGTGCCAAATAAAGCTGAGCCGCTTCCCATCCTGAATGCCAGCATTGTTCCCTGTAATGCGGCAGCACACCCAAGAATAACGAATACTATTGTTTTATAAAAAACTACATCTATGCCAGCCATCCTGGCAACCGTATAATTGCCCCCGGTAGCATATATATTCCTGCCAAATCTTGTCTTTTTTAATACAAGTTCACTTACAATCAATACTGCGACCAAAATAATAACTATATAAGGTATTCCCAAAAACGATCCGTTTCCTATTTTATAAATTATTTCTGAATTATTTCTTATGGGCTTTCCGTTAGTCCAAAAAAGAGCAATGCCTTTTACAGTAACCATCATAGCCATAGTAACAATAAACGCATTTATTTTTACTCTGGAAACTAAAAGACCGTTAATTAATCCGATTATCGCGCCCATAGAAACTACTATCAGCATTGCTGGAATTATTCCAACTATTTTACTAAAGTAAATAAATGCAATTGAAGAAAAAGCAAAAGTAGAACTTACGCTTAAATCAAACTCTCCGCATATAATTGCAAAAGTCATAGCAAATGCAACTACTCCATATATACTTATTTGAGTTAAAATATTTATTATGTTAGAAAAAGTCATAAATATACTGCTTGCAAATGACATTATTATCAGTATTGAAATTAGAATTATAAGAACCGCATTGTTTTTTAGAATATTTTTTATATTCATTTAAATTGCTGCTCCTTTTCTTTTATTTACAGCATCAAGACTTACAGCAGCTATGATTATTATTCCTTTCATAATCATTTGCGGATAGGAAGAGATATTAAGCATATTTAATGCATTGCCAAGTACTCCCATAATGATGACCCCTAATAGTGTATTAAGAATATTGCCTTGCCCTCCTGCCATGCTTACTCCTCCTACCACAACTGCTGCAATGGCATCAAGCTCATATCCAATTCCGGCTGTAGGTGATGCGGTCCCTACTCTGGAAGTTAATACTATGGCTGCAATCGCAGCAAGAGCTCCATTTAAAGCAAACACTACGATACGATAAAAACTTATATTTATTCCGGATAATCGCGCAACATTAATATTACCACCTAAAAAATAAACATTGCGGCCGAACCTGGTTTTAGTTAGTAAAAATTGCATTATTGCAGTAATAGAGATAAATATTATAATAGGAGATATTCCTCTTCCAATGTTTACAAATAAAAATTCGTTAGCACCTTTCTGGTAAATACCTCCTGTATAGATTAGCGCAACTGCAGCAATAACAGTCTGCATTCCATAAGTTATCATAAATGATTCACCGAGCTTGCCTTTGATTTTGGCCAGTATGAACCCTGATATCATGCCAATTATTATTCCTGCTGCAATAGTAATAAAAATTCCCGGAATTGTAGATACGGTTTTTGTCATATTAATTATTAGTGCGCCAGCAAAAGAGATTATTGCACCAACGGATAAATCAATACCACCGGCAATTATTACAAAAGTCATGCCGCAGGCAAGTATTCCTATTACAGAAATCTGCCTGAACACATTAAGGAAGTTTTCCGTAGTAAAATAATTATCAGCAAAAAACGAAACAGAGATTACTATTAATAATAAAACGACAGCGACAGGATAATTAGAGATTACATAATATAAGCTATCTCTAATTATCTTTAAATTTGTTTTTGTTTTATCTTTCATGTTCGGAAATAAGCCTCTTCTTAAAATTAACTAATAGCAGCTTTCATTATATCGTTTGCATTGATTTCTTTCTTATTGAAAACACCTTTTATAGCACCTTTATTCATAACTAAAAGCCGGTCACTCATTGCCATTACTTCCGGCAATTCTGAAGATATCATAATAATTGCTTTGCCTTCTAAAACCATTAAATTCATTAATTGATAAATTTCGAATTTGGCTCCCACGTCTATCCCTCTTGTAGGTTCATCCATAATTAATATGTCAGGCTCCGAAAAAAGCCATTTGGCTACAATGACTTTTTGCTGATTTCCTCCACTAAGATATATCGCTTTTTGATTTATTGAAGGGGTTTTTACACCAAGCTTATTTATTATCTGCATCGCGCTCTTTTTTTCTTTTTGGCTGCTTAAAGTACCTATTTTTGTTATGATTTTTTTTAAATTACATATTGTTGTATTTATTAAAACAGAAAAATTTAAAACAAGATCTTCTTCTTTTCTGTCTTCGGGAATTAGCGCAATACCATTTTTCTTTGCATGTGTAGTAGATCTGATTTTTACATTTTTACCTTTTACTTTTAATATGCCTGATTTAGGAGGATCGTCCCCAAATAGTGCTTTTGCCAATTCTGTCCTTCCAGATCCTACAAGCCCTGATATGCCAAGTATTTCACCTGCATGAAGTTTAAATGATATATTTTTTAATAAATTACTTGATAAATTCTCTATTTCTAAAACAACTTCTCCGATATTGCTTTCCCTTTCCGGGAATTCCAAATCAAAAGATCTTCCAACCATTTTTTCAATAATATCGTTTTTAGTTTCATCTATTACTTGTTTAGTAGAAATAATTTTCCCATCACGTAAAACACTTACTCTGTCAGCAATTAAAAATATTTCCTCAAGCCTATGAGAAATATATATGATCGTAATCCCCTTATTCTTTAAATCATTTATTATCACAAAAAGTTTATCTATTTCACTTTTTGTAAGAGCAGAAGTAGGTTCATCCATTATTATTATCTGAGCATCAAGTGATAGTGCTTTAGCTATCTCAACGAGTTGCTTTTCTGCAACACTTAAATCTTCAATAAGTGTTTTGGGATTAATTTTAAAATTTAAATCGAATAGCAACTTTTCTGCCTCGTAGTTTATGTTTTTCCAGTCGACAAGTCTCATTTTATTCTTTTTTAGTCTGCCCAGATAAACGTTTTCTGCAACAGAAAGAGATGCAACCAAATTAAACTCCTGGAATACAAAGCCTATTCCTAATTTTCTTGCATCATTTGTGTTATTAATTTTCACTTCTTTACCATTTATAATAATTTCACCACTATCTGTATTGTACACTCCGTCAAGTATTTTCATTAGAGTTGATTTTCCTGCACCATTTTCCCCAACAAGTGCATGCACTTCTCCGGATTTAACTTTAAAATTCACATTATCCAAAGCTTTTACTCCTGGAAAAGACTTTGAAATATTTATCATCTCTAAAATAAATTCACTAAAAATATTCATCTTTAATTCAATATTGCTATGCTAATAAGTGAGTCTTTTTGAAGCGCGGATTAAATCCGCGCTTCACTTTTAAAATAATTACCAGCCCTGTCCATCAAATTCTGCAATATTTGCACTAGTGACCGGAACGGACTCTACTTTTACCCATGCTGGAAGTTTTTCACCATTAATGAGTTTAATGATATATTCAACACCCATTTTACCTTCATTTATTGGTGATTGTGAAGCTGTGCCATATAATTCACCATTTTTTACTGCCGCAACACCTGCAGCATTTGCACCAATTGAAATACATTTTAACTTATCAATCATTTTTGCATCTTTTAAAGCTTGCGCTGCACCCTGATACATTCCATCATCATGCGTATATACCAGATTTATTTCATCGCCGAACTGAGCAATAAAATCTTCCATGACTTTTTGTGCTTTTGCGGGATCCCAATCAGCCTGCTGCTTTGCAATTATCTTTATATTAGGATTTACTGCAATTACTTTTTCAAATCCTTCACTTCTCTTTTTCTGTGCTTCAGTTCCTCCGGCACCTTCAATCACAACTACGTTTCCGCCTTTTTCGCCAAGCGCATCTAATGCCATCTGTCCTGCTACTTCACCCTGTGCATAATAATCAGTTCCTATGAATGTACCTACAAGGCTATCAACGCTAGGATCAGTTCTTGAGTTAATGACAATACACGGAATTTTGCTCTCAGCCAATCTTTTTATAGCAGTCACTGATGATTCCTGATCAGCAGGAAAATAAAGAATGCCATTAATTTTTTGGGTTATGGCAGTTTCTATTTGGTCGAGTTGAACCTGGCCATCTGCTTTACCATCGAGTATCTGCAGTTCAATCCCTAATTCTACTGCTTTTTCTTGTGCAGCTTTTATCATCGGAGCACAATAAGGCGCGCTATAAAACGCATTCGTGAAAACAATTTTTAATACTTTATCACTTTTTGTTGTTTCGGCAGCTGCAGCGGTAGTTTCTGTTTTTGTTTCTGCAGCAACAGCCGCGGTAGTTTCTGTTTTTACTGCTGTGCCAGTATTATCTTTACACCCGCTGAGCCCCATTGCAGCAATCAAAATAAAAATGACAATTAGCACTGGCAACCATAAAAATGTTCTTTTCATCTTTACCCTTCTTTGTTTTTACCAATTTATAAAAATGTAACAGGTTACTGTAACTACTTACATGTAACCTGTTACATCTTATATTATATTTACTTATCATTGTCAAGATATTTTAAAAATTTATTTTTAATTTTTTTGAAATTAATACTGTCCAAAGGGACACTTTAGTATTTCTGACTATGTTTTTTAAAGCTGAAAATTAATAAATTTGAAGTCCTGTAAAAACTGCTCTTTTTTTAAAATCTTCGTCTTTATGTAAAAACAGTAAATTATTTTCTATGTCGATCTGAACGTTCCATTGTCTTCCTGTTTATAATATTTTTATGAAATAACACACATTATTTTTAAATATTATACAGGAAAAAAGAGGGTTCTTTAATTTTGCTTTTTTGATATTTTCGGAGATGGCCCCAACAATATATGCCAAACAATGTGTCCCTTTGACATAAATGCAGGCAGTCTTATTATCCACTTAAAGAAAATCCTTTTTGTAATTTCAGGAAAGTCTTTTATAGCTAGCATACTTAACTCTCTATTCCCTGATAATTTAACTATATGTCAAACTATGCGTCCTTGTGACATATGTGCGTTGGCTGGGTTTTGTTAATTATTTATCAGAGAATAATTATTTTGACATAATAATTTTTTAATTTGAGGATTTATCTTATAATCTATGCAGGTGAAAATTAACAAACATTTTAATATGAAAAAATTATTTTTTTCGAAAATAAGGATATTAATTATAATCTCTTTTATTATTTTAATTATTCCGCTGATTTCCGGCTGTGAAAAGACCCTGTTTGATATATATACACAGATTAACAGCGATTTTTCAGGGTCAAGAACTGTTGATATAGCAGTTAAAACTGAATACATAAAGAGGGGTGAAGTATCTGCCGGCGGAGAAAAGCCGCTTTTTGACAGAATTTTTGCGGCTCTTCCCCAGGGGGAGATCAGTACTGAAGAAAAAGACAACTACACCCATTTCATTTCAAAAATAGAGTTCAAAGACATAAACTTCCTTCAGCATACTTCAATAGATAATTTTTCCGAAACTCCTTCTGAAAGATATTATGCAAAAATGGAGAAAAAGGATTCTTTTTTCTCCACGCAATACTTTTATTCTGATTATATCGATATGAAAATAGATGCCTCTGTTATAAATTCTGGCGGAGTAAACTCTGATTTTGCAAGGCTGGACAGTATTTTAAAATCCGATAGCGAGCTCTTAAGCGTGACTTACCAGGTAAAGTTTCCTTTTAATATAATTAAGAGCAATGCCGATGTCGTTGGAAATAACAATATTACACTTTGGAACCTGCGTTACGGTGACGAAAAACTATTAACCGTTGAAGGCAGAAAAGTCAAACTGCTGCCATATTTTCTTTTGGTAATTCTGGGAATTATAGTTCTTTTTATTTTATTTTTAATTTTTGCAATAATTCTGGCTTCAACCAAAAAGAAATTTGACAATAATCCCGGCAAACCTATTTACACTTATGACAATTACTTTAAGAAGGATAAAAAAGACCGGTATTAGATAATTTTCCTGATTAGTCCATTTTAGCCAGCTATTTACCGGAAACTAATAATAAAAAAAATAATAATCTGCATGACTGATTTTATTATTATTATAAAAAAATACAATGATTTATAAACTGGAAACCCCTTTAACAGTCGAAAAAATTAAAAATATCCGGGCCGGAGATGAAATACTTTTAAGCGGAGAAATTTACGGCGCAAGAGATGCCGCTCATAAAAGATTTGCTGAAGCAATTAAAAACAATAAAGAACTGCCGATTAGCATGGAGGATGCAGTGATATTCTATGTTGGTCCTTCCCCAACGCCGCCGGGCAAAAAAAGCGGCTCAGCCGGACCCACCACCAGTGCAAGAATGGATATATTTATGGAGCCTCTTCTTAAAAAAGGCCTTCGCGCCACCATTGGCAAGGGCGACAGGAGTATTAAAGCAAAGGAGCTTATGAAAAAATATGGTGCAGTTTATTTTATTGCCCCGGGCGGAATAAGTGCTCTTCTTGCTTCTAAAATTACTGAAATAGAGCCCATTGCTTATAAAGATCTGGGGCCTGAAGCTGTTTTTAGGATAAAAATAAAAGATTTTCCCCTCTTTGCTGCTTATGACTTTTGTGGAAACGATATATTTGCACAAGTCCGCCCACCATTGTAATATGCAGAGGAGATGGCAAACAGCTTCCTGACAACGCGGCAAAGTTCCTAAAGATTTCAAGACCTGGACAAATGTTTATGAGAATCTGTGGCCATGAATCTGTTATTAGGATAAAAATAGCAGGTTTTCCTCTGTTTGCTGTTTATAGCTTTTGCAGGGACGATTTATGTGTACAGACCCGCCCACAGTTGTGTTATTCAGATAAAATAGCAAAGAAGCTTATGATTTTTGTGGGAAAGTTATCTTTGCACTGGAACGCCTTGCACTGTGGCATAAAAAAGATACGGCAAGTGGCATCTGGGCAATGTGGCAGGGCGCAAATTCAATATTTACAGCGAGAGCCGTACAGCCTCCTCCAAGTCCGGCCGGTCCTATCCCGGTAGAGTTTATTTCCTCCAGAATAGTATTTTCAAGCCTGCTGTATCTGATATCTGAATTCCTAAGGTTAATATTTCTAAAAGCTGCTTTCACCGCCAGCTCCGTAACTTTTGAGGCTCCTCCCCCAATGCCAATCCCTATTATAAGCGGGGGGCAGCTTTTTGTAGCATTTTGAACTACAAGATCTTTAACTATGGCGGTAATTTCTTCAGGTAACGCGGAAGGGCTTAGCATAAAAAGATATGAGCAGTTATCGCTTCCGCCCCCCTTTAATGAAAGATTAATCTCAATACCTTCAAAATCAGTGCTGCCAAAACTTATAACTGCAGGTGTGTTCGTTTCTGTATTTTTTCTCTCAAACAGCGGGTCATCAACGATTGATTTTCTAAGATAGCTGCCCAAATAAACTTCTTTTACTGTTGAATTTATTTCATCTTCAATTTCGCTGAAATTTTCAATACAGGTATTTTTACCAATAAGTATTTCTACATATACTGTTCCGCAGTCCTGACAAAGGGGCAGCATGCATACAGGGGCAGTTTTGGCATTGTCAATTATCAGGCTCAGTATTTTTTTGGCATTAACATTTTTCTCACGGTCGCCTGCTTTAATAACAGCGTCTAAAATATCGGCTGGCAGAGTGAAACTGGCCTCGTTAATCAGTTTCTTTAAGTTATTTTTTACTTCAGTAATTTTTACAATATTCATTTTTTTAAAGTAAAGTCATAATTTATTGGATTGTCTTATATACTTTTTTCTACCTGGCACCCAACAGACTAAAGCTGCCTAATATATTAATTTCTTTAAAAAATTTTTACTTCAATTATTTTTTTACTTAAGTTATTTTTTACTTCAATGTTTTTTACTTCAATTAATTTTTACGATATTCACTGCTTTGAAGTGCAGTCGGGATTTATGCACATTTCAGATATGCCTTTTTCTCCCAAATCAACTTTAATTTCTGGATAGCCGCACGATTTGCATTTATCTTCGGTAGTAATTATTCTGCCCTCCTGAGGCAGTGGGTAAGCTTTCCTGCATTTTGGATATTTCGAGCATCCTATAAAATTTTGCCCTCTTTTTGGAGAAAATCTGATAATTAGATCTCCGCTGCAGCCTTTACTCTGGCACTTGCCGACGACCTCAGCGACTTTTGTGCTTTTATCTTTGGTCTCACTTTTTTTCGTCTTTTTGACTTCTGAAGCTCTGGAAGTACAATCGGGATTTATACACATTTCAGATATGCCTTTTTCTTCCAAATCAACTTTAATTACTGGATAGCCGCACAATTTGCATTTATCTTCGGTAGTAATTATTTTGCCCTCCTGAGGCAGGGAGTAAGCCTTCCTGCAGCTTGGATAACTTGAGCAGCCTATAAAATACTGACCTCTTTTTGGAGCAAACCGGATAATGAGGTTTCCCTTACAGCCAGACCTCTGGCACTTGCCTACAATTTCAACGGTTTTTTTTGTCTGCTCCCCGGAATCAGCATTTTCTGCCTGCTCAGCCTTTGCAACCTTAGATGGACAATTGGGATTTATACACAAATCCCATGGTCTCCTGCCTTTGCTGATTAACCTTATTACCGGATAACTGCACTCTTTGCAAAGTGTTTCAGTGGTTAAAATCAAACCGCTCTGCGGCATGGAAAATGATCTGTCGCAATCCGGGTAATTTGAACAGCTTATAAATTTCTTTTTGGTCCTTGGGGAAAACCTTATTAATAAATCCCCTCCGCAATCAGGGTTTGGGCATTTTCCTACATCATTTATGCCATCTATTATTATTCTCCCAATTTCTGCTTTTTTTGAGTCCAGGATATCAAGAATTTCTTTTAACTCTTTTCTTGAAATATCAACAACGTTATTTTTTTCCCTGTCGCCGCCTGCAATGCCGTCCATATCAAGCTCGAGCTCTGATGTCATTTCAGGGCTTGTTATTTTTTGGGCAAACTCTTTCAAAGCCTTTATTACTGCAATGGCTTTTTTGCTTGATTCAAGAGGGTTGCCTTTTACATAACCTCTGGTTATAAGTGTCTGAATTATATTATGCCTGGTAGCTTTGGTGCCAAGTCCGAGTTCTTCCATTTTTTCTACAAGCGCTGCCTGGCTTAATCTTAAGGGGGGTTTTGTCTCTTTAAAAAGTATCTCTTTTTTTAAAACTTTTACTTCTTCTCCTTCAGTCAGGCTTGGAAGAATTACATCCGAGTGGCTGTAATAAGGATAATATTTTGTCCATCCCTCTTTAATAATATTTGATCCATTGGAAATAAATTTTTCTCCGCTGATATCAGTACTGACAACCATATTCTTTTTAAGTGACTCCGGCAGAAGAGTGCAGACAAACCTTCTTACAATAAGTTCATATAATTTCCACTCATCTTCACTCAGGTTTCCACGTTTTGCCGCTGAAGCAGGATAAATAGGCGGATGATCAGTTGTTTTTTTCATTCCTCTTGTCGGTTTTATTTCTTTAAGAGAAAGAACTGCGTCCGTCATGGCCTTAAATTCAGTATTTGCTGATAATAAATTTAAAATCTCTTTTAAATCTATGGTATTAGGATATACAGTATTATCTGTTCTTGGATAGCTTATAAAACCATTCATATATAAATTTTCTGCAGTATTTATGGTTTTCTGCGGACTGAACCCAAGAGCGTTTGCAGCAACAATTAATGCAGTTGTATTTAAGGGAGCCGGTGGTTTTAAAGGTCTGACGGATTCCTTTATGGAGCTGACCACGCCCTGCCCGGAAAGTTTTTCAAAAACAAGTTTTGCCTGTTCTTCATCCAGAAATCTTTTTTTATGGTGGAGAGCTTCAAACTCTTCACCTTTTTTATTTGAAAGTTTTGCTTTGATCTGCCAGTAGGGAGTTTTTACAAAATTTTCAATTTCTATTTCTTTATCAACTATCAAAGCCAGAGTGGGTGTCTGGACACGGCCAACTGACAGAAACTGATCCTTTATCTGATAAGATGCAAGCGAAATGAATCTGGTAAGAACCGCTCCCCAGATTAGATCTATTTCCTGGCGAGCCATACCTGCAAAAGCAAGATTTGAATCTATTTTCTCTAATTTTGCAAATGCTGCTTTTATATCTTTTGGAGTTATCGCAGAAAATCTCGCTCTCTGCGACGGAACTGCACCTTTCTTGTCTATTACAGCCTGAAGAGCGTCGTAACCTATAAGCTCTCCCTCCCTGTCAAAGTCGGTGGCAACTATGACTTCGTCTGCCTCCTTTGATACTTCCAGCAAGGCCTGCATAATCTTTTTTTCAATAGGTATTTTTACAATTTCTGCATTAATAAGGCTTGCCGGAGTTACCTTAAACCAGTTGGAGTATTCTGCAGGAAATTCAACCTGGAGTATGTGCCCCTTAAGACCTATAGTTTTAAAGCTTCCTTCAGAATTTTTAAAGCCGTGAACAGGAATGCCATGCACTTTTTCTTCTTTAACTGCACCATCGGAAAGAATCTCTGCAATTTTTTTAGCCGCAATTTCCTTCTCACTGATAATTAATTTCAAATTAAACCCCGCTGTAATAACGATAAAATAAGGTGATAAAGTAATAATTGTAACAGTTCAACCATGATCCATATCTGCTTAAGATACCATAGTTTAAATCAGCCCAGGCACTAAATTGCCTGTAATAAGCCGCATTCTATTATTTATGCCATAAATAATTGCTAATAATTTTAAAAAATACAAGCTTATTTAGTAGTTTTAGATTTATAACATTAAAAAAGAATTTTTAAAATATCAAGTTATTAATTTTTAATTGTTTTATTTTTTTAATGTAATACCTTAAAATGAAATTGAAATTATCTTGGCATTAATATAATAATACTTTTTAAAACAGGACATGAGTACCGTCAAAAAGATTATAGATGAAATTAGCAGACTAAAAAAAGGCAAAGGATGCGATTATCCTTGCCCATAATTATCAGATTGGCGAGGTACAGGATATTGCTGATTATGTGGGCGATTCACTTGGTCTGAGTATAAAAGCTTCCGAAGTCAGCAATAGGGTTATTGTATTTTGCGGTGTGCGTTTTATGGCTGAAACTGCAAAAATTTTAAATCCTTTAAAAACCGTACTGCTGCCTGATAAAAGCGCAGGCTGTCCGATGGCTGATATGATAACTGCCAGGGACGTAATAAAGCTTAGAGAAGAACACCCAGAGGCAATTGTTGTCTGCTATGTTAATTCAACAGCAGAAGTCAAAGCAAATGTAGACATATGCTGCACCAGCGCAAATGCCGTTCAGGTAGTAAATTCTCTTCCAAAAGACAGAGAAATTATTTTTATTCCTGACAAACATCTTGGCAATTTTGTTGAGAGCCGGACCGGAAGAAAAATGATATTATGGAATGGATACTGCCCCACGCATGCTTTTATCGATGCAGGCTCTGTCATCAAGATAAAAGAAGAGCACCCACAAGCCAAAGTTTTAGTACATCCGGAGTGCAACCAGGAGGTAATAAAAACAGCAGACGAGGTCCTCAGCACAGGGGGAATGCTAAAATATGCTCACGAATCACCGTAAAGAGAGTTTATTATAGCAACAGAAATAGGGGTAATTTACCGGCTTGAAAAACAAAATCCTTTTAAAGCTTTTTATCCCGCAGGTAATAATATAATATGCCCTAATATGAAGCTCATTAATCTTGAAAAAATAATGTGGTCTCTTGAAGACAATACTTATGAAATAAAACTGCCTGACGATATCATTAAAAAGGCACGGAGTTCTCTTGAGAAAATGAAGGAATTCGTTTAATGCCAAAAAGTATTTTGTCTTTAACGGATGACATAAAACATAAAAAAATTATAAGACGTTTAAAATTTAATATATAAAATTTAAATAAATTAAATCAGAAAGACGCTCAAACAAAATGCTCCCAAGATTTTTATACAACCCATCGGATTGTGACTATATCTCAGACAAATGTGAGTGCATCATAATTGGCAGCGGCATTGCAGGTCTTTCCACTGCCATCAGGCTGTCTCGTCATGCAAAAGTTAAGATTTTTACAAAGAGCGCCCTTTCAGAATCAAATACCTGGTATGCTCAGGGAGGAATAGCTGCAGTCATTAAGGGTCCTGACAGCTGGGAGGATCATTATAGGGATACCATTAAATCGGGACAGGGTTTGTGTGACAGCGTCGCAGTTGAAACACTTGTCAGATCTGCTCCGGAAATGATAGAAGACCTTATAGAAAACGGAATTCATTTCGATATTGCAAATGGTGAAATAGGCCTTACCCTTGAGGGCGGGCACTCAAGCCCGAGAGTTCTTCATGCGGGTGGTGACGCAACCGGTGAGGAAATAGAAAAAAAGCTCATAATTTATGCAAAACAGCAGGAAAATATTGAATTTTATCCTGAATATTTTGCTCTTGATATACTAAAGAAAGAAAATGAATGCTACGGAGTCTCTGTTCTAAGCATTGGTGATGGCAAAATAGAAGTGCACCCCTGTTCAAACATAATAATTTCCACGGGAGGCATAGGGCAGCTCTATGAGCTCACAACAAATCCTTCAGTGTCAACAGGAGACGGAATTGCAATGGCTTACAGGGCTGGCGCAGAAATAAAAGATATTGAATTTATTCAGTTTCACCCGACAGTTTTTAAAACAAATGACGAAAAACTATTTCTTATAACTGAAGCGCTGAGAGGCGAGGGGGCATTTTTAAGAGACCCTGATGGAAACAGATTTATGGTTGGAAGACACCCGCTTTCCGAACTGGCTCCGCGCGATATAGTTGTAAAAGAAATGACCATGGTCATGAAGGAAAAAGGGGTGGACTTTGTTTATCTTGACGCAACTCACCTTGATGCTCACATGTTAGCTGTCAGATTTCCAAATATTATCAATAAATTAAAAGAAAACGGCCTTAATCTTAAGACCGATCTCATAAAAGTATCCCCCGCAGCCCACTATCTAAATGGCGGGATAAAAACAAATCTTGACGGGGAGACAAACATCAGAGGCATTTTTGCCTGCGGAGAAACTGCAGCAACAGGGGCCCACGGAGCAAACAGGCTTGCAAGCAATTCCCTTATAGAAGGTCTTGTTTTTGGAGCCCGTATTTATAAAAGCATTTCAGAGAGAATAATAAACAGTAGTAGTAGTAATAGCAGCAGCAGTAAAGCTGACAATAAAAATATTAAGGATCTGATCAGGGATAAAGAAAATCCGGCAGAAATACTTAAAAAGATTGTTGAAGATGAATTATTCGCAAACAGCCGTTTGGCGTCTGAAAGTTTCGGAGACAAGGCTGTTGATACTGATTCTGGCAGTTTAACAGACAGGCTCATGGGTGCAGAGTCAAATCAAATTGAGGGCTGGACTATCGATACTAATTCCGATCATATTAGTGACCAGGCTGGCAGTGCTTCTTCCGACGCCGCAAGAAACCAGACTTTCGATATTGATTTTGGCAGTTTCGAAGATACAGACAGAGATACTGATTCAGACCAAATTGAGAACGGGCCTGGTGATACAGCTATAGGCAGCCTCAAAAATAAGAAAGAAACAGGTCTGGATGAAATTGAAAATCACAGAACCAAACTTCGTCACCTCATGTCCAGCAGAGTAGGTATTTTAAGGGAAGGCGGCAGGCTAAAGAATGTCCTTGAATTTGTTAACGGCCATATTTCTGACAAAAGCCTCTATAACAGAAAAGAAAAAGAGCCTGCGGAATTTTTAAACATGCTTTTTGTTGCAAAGCTCATTATTATTGCCGCCATAATCAGGACTGAAAGCAGAGGAACTCATCAGAGGTGCGACTTCACGGAAACTGATGACATAAACTGGAAAAAGCATATAATAGAAAAAGGCGGGGAAATTTATTTTGAACCCGTAACTTAATAATCAATTTTTTTGGTAATATCTTAATTATTTATAAATTATTTGCCTTAATTAAGCTTAAATTTTTATAAGTCTGACTTTTTTAGCTGGTTGTCGGTAAATAACTCTGTTTTTAATGAATTACTTGATTGAATTAAGCTTAAAATTGTAAAAA
This sequence comes from uncultured Actinomycetota bacterium, assembly GCA_964398155.1. Classification (GTDB taxonomy): domain Bacteria; phylum Actinomycetota; class Humimicrobiia; order Humimicrobiales; family Humimicrobiaceae; genus JAMDDL01. The sequence continues at coordinate 18,191 of CAYNMO010000009.1, forward strand.
TATAAAAATGAACAAAAACATCATAAATAAAATAACCCGTCTTGAAATAGCAGATGTATTGCGAAATGCCCTCAGTGAAGATCTTGGAGCATATGGCGATATTACTTCCAAATATATATTTTCCGATGATGATTACTCTGAAAGTTTTATTGTCTGCAAGGAAAAAGAGGGTGCAGTTCTTTGTGGAATAGATGCGGCCGGTTTTATTTTTGAAGAAATAGATTTTGAAGCTGAATTTGTCAAATTAAAAAATGATGGCGATTTTTTAAATTGCGGTGAAAAGATCTGTAAGATAAAAGGAAGGACTCTGTCAATTTTAAAAGCTGAAAGAGTAAGCCTGAATTTTATTCAGCACCTCTCAGGAATTGCTACACTTACAAATAAATTTACATCTGTTGCCTCCGGTTATGGCGTTAAAATTACTGAAACAAGAAAAACCCTTCCAAACCTGAGGCTTCTTGAAAAATATGCCGTAAGATGCGGTGGCGGACAGAATCACCGGTTCGGTCTTTTTGACGGTGTTCTTATAAAGGATAACCATATTGCAGCCGCCGGCGGAATTAGTAAAGCTATAAGTACGTTAAGAAGCAGGATACCGCATACTTTAAAAATTGAAGTGGAAGTAAAAAACCGCCGGGAACTTGAAGAGGCATTAGCGAGCAGCGCTGACATCATTATGCTCGACAATATGAGCTTTGAAGAAATGACGCAGTCTGTCAAATTAATCAGAGAAAAATCCCAAAACAGCTGCAAAATAGAGGCATCTGGCAATGTTCGACTTGAAACACTGGAGGGAATATGTAAAACCGGTGTGGATCTCATATCATCAGGAGCAATAACAAACTCCGCAAAAGCAATAGATTTTTCTCTCGACTTTGTTTAAAACCACTGCAAATTTTTTAAAATACTTTTTTCTTTATTTCTGCTAATTTTTCTCTGGTTTGCTCTCTGCCGGCTTCGATAATTTCCAAAGCCTTTGCAAATTCAAACATTGCGAAATCTCCGGTTTTGGGTGCTATGACTATGTCTGCTTTATGAAAATACTGGTTTTCAATTTCTCGCTCCATCATGGACAGTGACAAATCAATTATGCCAAATATTGATGTTTTGTTTGTCGGAATTTCCCGGCGGTCTATATTGTTTAAAGCAACCGCAATTACAAAATCAACATCCATGGTCCTGATCGCATCAATTGGAACCGGTTCCAGGACTCCTCCATCAACAAGAACCATTGCGTCTCTTACTATTGGCTCAAATATTCCGGGAATAGCAACTGAAGCTTTTATGGCATCAGTTAATTTTCCTTTTGTCATGAAAACTTTTTTTCTGGATACAATATCTGCCGCAACAGCGCAAAATGGCTTCTGGCAGTCATCGAAAGTCTTTTCATGGAGAAATTTGCCTAAAATCCTGTCCACATTGCGTGAGTTTAAAGAGGGAAGATTTGGAATAGCAAAAGCGCCCGATATGACAAATCTTTTCCAGGCACTTGTTTCCAGGTATTTTAAAATTTCTTTTATAGTTATCCCTGAGCAGTAAAGAGCTCCGATAACCGAGCCCATACTTGTCCCCGCTACGGCTGATATATGGATGCCTTCTCTTTCGAGAACATCAAGGACACCCAGGTGTGCAAGTCCGCGAGCTCCCCCGCCGCTTAAGGCGATACCTATTTTTTTTGGTTTTCTCCAAAATGACATAAAAATATTATATACCCAAAAAGATACTTTTAATTTATTGTTTTGGTTTTTTATTTAATTTTACATATATTCGTTAAACATAAATCAAGAAATAATAAAACATGTAAATTTTATTTATGTCATTTATCCAGATTTGTCTGCACCTGGCAGTAAATCAGGAATCCTGCCATCACTTTTCTCCATGCAGATATTGAAGCCTTAGTGGTTCCGGCAGTCTTTCAATTGAATATCTCAGCATGGTTCTTGGCATCTGCCTGTAATTGGCCATAAGAAACTGTTCCAGTACTTCCTGTGAACATCTCTTCCCGATTTCCCTGAGCATCCACCCTGCCGCCTTGTGTATTAAATCCTGCCTGTCACCCAAAACTGTCTTTACAATTTTTAATGTGTCCTCGTAAAATCCTTTTTTTATAAAATCAAATGTAGCCAGTATGGCAATTCTTCTTTCCCATAAATTTTCTGATACTGCAAGCTCATAGAGAATATCTTTAGGTTTGTCAAATAAATAGCTTCCTATAATCCTGTCGGCGGAGAGATCTACAAGATCCCAGTTGTTTATATAGCGGGTATTTTCGAGATATTTTTTAAACAGGATTTCTTTTTCCGGCCCACCAGCCCGCTCGGCTTTTTTAACCATGACAAGAAGTGCAATCAGCCGCTCTTCATGTATTTTTGAAGTTAAAAGCGCCAAAACGTCTTCCAGAGGGATACCAGCATACTTTTTAACTATTATTCTTGCCTGAGGAACCTGCAGCCCGATAAAAATGTCTCCCTCCCCGTACTCGCCCTTCCCTGTTTTAAAAAACCTTGCAAGCAATATGGCTTTTTGCGGGCTGGCCAGACTTCTGACTTCTTCTACTAATTTTTTAAGATCATCTGATTGCATTTTAATTTTTCCTTTTAATATTTTGTAATTTGCATGAGTTAATTAATTATAGTTTAAATACTCTGTTTTTTTGTAAATAATTAATTTCCGGTAAACAATTAGACAAAATGGCCAAGTGTCCTGGCGTTATCAAGTGATGATTTGGGAGTATAATAAAAAAAATAAGCAAAACAATTACTAAAACTGTGTATAAATAATTATAAATATATATAATGTATATTATAGTCTGGTGACTCCAGAGTTAATCATATAAGCGTCTAAATTAATAATTTTTAATTGCCCATAATATGAGAGGAAACGATTTTGAAAAAGAAAAAAGAATCGGAAGGCCCGCAAATTATACTTTCAAAAGAAAGTCAGGGAATAGAAGACAGTGATAATAAAAATAGTGATTTGCCTGAAGAAGATACAGCAAAAAATTCTGGCAAATATAACTTCCCTATTGTAGGAATAGGAGCTTCTGCCGGAGGGCTTGCAGCCTTTGAGGCATTCTTTTCTGCCATGCCTGCTGATATCGACACAGGAATGGCCTTTGTTCTGGTTCAGCATCTTGCTCCTGATCACAAAAGCATTCTTACCGAACTGGTCAAACGTTACACCCGAATGAAGGTTTTTGAGGTAACAGACGGGATGAAGGTAGAGCCTAACTGCACATATATTATTCCACCCAACCGGGACATGGCATTTTTAGGTGGAACTCTGCAATTACTGGAGCCCACCTCTCCTCGCGGACAGCGTCTGCCTATTGACTTTTTTTTCCGTTCCCTTGCTCATGATCAGCAGGAGCGCGCAATCTGCATTGTTCTTTCCGGAACAGGAAGCGACGGAACACTGGGTGTGCGTGAAATAAAAGGTGAAGGAGGTATGGTCATAGCACAGAATCCGGAATCTACGGAATACGACGGTATGCCCCGAAGTGCAATATCTACTGGACTTGTGGACTATATCCTTCCACCTGCAGAGATGCCTGCGCAGCTTATTGCATACGTTAATCATGCTTTCGGAAAAATTTTTAAAAAACCCTCATTTGTGGAGCCCAGCGAAGATAATTCGCTTAAAAAGATTTTCATTTTACTTCGCGCCCAGGTTGGACATGATTTTTCACAGTACAAGAGAAGTACTGTTGACAGGCGCATAGAACGCCGTATGGCAGTCAATCAAATCAAGGGACTGGCCAACTATGTTAAATATCTGCAGCAAAGTCCTCCGGAAATAGAAGCACTTTTCCGTGATTTGTTAATAGGTGTAACCAATTTTTTCCGTGACCCCAAAACATTTGAAGCCTTTTATGAAAAGGTAATTCCACAGCTCTTTAATCTCAATTCAAACAACCCTACAATAAGAATATGGGTAGTTGGCTGTTCCACAGGAGAAGAGGCCTATTCCATCGCTATACTTATTAAAGAATATATGGAGTCGACAAAGCAGAGTTTTAAGGTCCAGATTTTTGCTACAGACATAGACAGCCACGCTGTTGAAATCGCTCGAGCAGGAGCGTATTCATCAAGCATAGCAATAGATGTCTCGCCGGAACGTCTTGCCCGATTTTTTACTCTGGAAGCTGGCGGCGGCACCTATAGAATTCATAAGGATATCAGGGACATGATGATTTTTTCCGAGCAGAACATGATAAAAGACCCGCCATTTTCCAAACTGGATTTAATAAGCTGCCGAAATTTGCTAATCTATATGGATGGAGGACTTCAAAAGAAAATTATTCCGCTTTTCCATTATGCTTTAAACCATAATGGATTTCTTTTCCTTGGTTCTTCGGAGACCGTGGGTGATTTTGTAAATCTTTTCAGCCCGCTTGATCGTTCATCAAAAATATATATTCGTAAAGACAGCCAGTTTTTAAATTATCCGGTCATTGGCAGCTTTATCCTCCCTCTGACTGATGACAATTACAAGCCAAAGCTGGATAAAATTGCTGTCGAAAACAAACTGCCACTGCGAGAACTTACTGAACGTGCTTTACTTGAGCAATTCGGGCCCATAGGTGCTCTTGTCAACCAGAATGGCGAGATACTCTATCTGCATGGCCGAACGGGTATGTTTCTTGAACCACCTCCGGGCGAATTCGAAAAAAGTATCCTGAAAATGGCTCGAAAAGGCTTGCAGAGAGATCTTACTATTGCACTGCATAAAGCCGTTATTACAAGAGAAATGGTATTAGTTAATGGACTCAAAGTCAAAACCAACGGTGGTTATTCATCTGTTAATCTGGCTATCAAACCGGTTACTACCGGTGTGGGTTCAATGTTACAGGAAAATCTGTTTCTTATTATTTTCCAGAAGATTGAAGATATTGAGCAAGATGGCTTAGCAAAGAACAAGTCCTTAGATAAGGGTAAAAGTATCAGCAGCTCAGATACTGATGCTCTGATCCAGTCACTTTCTGATAAACTTCGTGCTGCTGAGGAATATCTCCAGTCCAGCAATGAGGAGATGGAAACTGCCAACGAAGAGTTGAAATCCTCCAATGAGGAAATGCAGTCCGTAAATGAAGAGCTGCAGTCTACCAATGAGGAGCTGGAAACATCCAAGGAGGAATTGCAGTCCGTAAATGAGGAGCTTTCCACAGTCAACTCAGAGCTGCAAAACAAGGTAAGTGATTTGTCCAGAGTCAACAACGATATGAACAATTTACTTGCCGGTACAGGACTGGGCACCATTTTCGTTGATCATCAGCTTCTAATAAAACGGTTTACACCAGCCATAACTCAGGTAATCAATCTGATACAGACAGATGTCGGACGCCCAATAGCTCATATATCTTCTAATCTGATAGAATACAATAATTTACCGGCAGATGTACAAAGTGTACTTGACACACTGCAGCCAAAAGATACGGAAGTTCAGACTGTAAGCGGTATCTGGTATTCACTTCGTATTTTGCCCTACCGCACCACAGACAATGTTATTGAAGGCGCAGTTATAACATTTATTAATATCGATGAAATTAAAAAAACACAGGAACTTGCTGATACGATGCAGAAAAATTATATTGGTATATTTGCTAACGCTTTTAATGCCATCGCAATTCAGGAGATTGTTATTGACGATAACGGTAACCCTGTTGACTATATATTTATTGATGCTAATCCTGCTTTCGAAAAACATACTGGGCTGCGTGTCAAAGATATATTAGGCAGGAGAGTCTCCGATGTTTACCCGAGCATTAAAGCAACAGATCTCATTTTAACCTATAGTAATGTTGCTCTCACAGGTAAATCAGCCAGCTTTAAGGTTGTTTCCAGTAATCTGAAACAGACTTTCGATGTATGTGCATTCCAGGTCGGTAAAGGCAAATTTGCCGT
>CAYNMO010000010.1:0-319 GCA_964398155.1 uncultured Actinomycetota bacterium
TATTTTTATTGCTCTATTGAGCAAAGTTAATTTTTTTAATTAATTAGTTTTTTGGTGAATAAGTCTTTTATTGCCAAATTATTTACTTTAAATAAGTTTAAAATTATATTAATCAAAACATTTTAGGCAGCTAATCACCTGAAATTAATTGAGTATATGTTTGCTGTCTAAAACTTTATTCATACTGCCTGTTTTATAGCCTTCAAGATCAAGGGTTATATACAAATAGCCCTGTTTTTTAAATTCACTTACAATCTGCATCCGAGTATCTGCACTGTCAAACTTACTCATTTCTTCCTCCGCTACCTCACCCAGGAGG
>CAYNMO010000010.1:329-10555 GCA_964398155.1 uncultured Actinomycetota bacterium
TTCTTGCTATTTTTTCATGATGTCTTACCCTCACCTGTATAAAACCAAGGTTTAAAAGGAAATTTTCCAGAATATCAATTTTTGAGATGATATCATTATTTGTTTCTGTTCCGTATGGAATTCTGCTTGCAAGACATGCAAATGACGGACTATCCCAGTTTGGCAGACCAAGCGACTTTGACAAAACTCTTATATCATTTTTTGTCATTGCGGATTCTTTTAACGGGCTTCTAACTCCGGCCTCGTTTGCAGCTTTCGCACCCGGCCTGTAATCTCCGATGTCATCATAATTTTGTCCGTCTAAAATAAAATTCAGATTCTCTTTTAGGGCAATTTTCTTTAATTCTTCAAACAATGCGCTTTTGCAGTAGTAGCATCTGTTGAGATCATTTTTTTTGTAAGCAGGATTTTTAAGCTCGCTGCTTTCAATTATTATGTGCTTTACTTTTAAGATTTTTGCAATTTCAACAGCCTTCTTAAGCTCTCTTTCAGGAAAAGACAAAGACTTTGCGGTAACTGCAATTACCTTATCTCCCAGCACATCAATTGCGGCTTTGAGCAGAAAAGTACTGTCTACTCCTCCAGAAAATGCTACCAGAGCGCTCCCCAGAGATTTAAGTTCAGCTTTAAGTTTGCTATATTTTTCTTCAGTATCAGTGTTTGCCATTTTTAAAATTTTCTCCTGCCAGACTGTCTTTAATATGCCTTTTTTTATATTGCTTTATCTGTATGTCCATATTTTGTTTAAATCAAAAATCAACCTTAAGATTTTTTTGGATCTCCCATCCACCACACCAGCCTGAAACACTCCGGCTAATGTCATTACTGATACTAAATTGCATGTCCCAGGCTTCCTTATTTTGTTAATTCACCTAATAACTACAAATTTTCAAAAGCTTAACTTTTATTCCAAATTCTTAATAAAAACTCATTATTTCTTACACAGCTGTTTAAATTACATAATCTTCTATTTTAATACTGTTGTTTCTCTGAACATCTGCTAATTCTTCCAGGTTAAAGCAATTCAAATAATCAGCTATTTTTTCACTCAGCCCGGACCATATATCATGAGTAACACAGTTTTTAGACTTGTTGCAATAACTATCATCTTTGGAGCATTCTACCAGACTTAAATCCCCCTCTAAAATTTCAACTATTTCCCTGACAGATATTTCCGACGGATGTTTTGAAAGAATATACCCTCCGTGGACACCGCGTATTGTTATCAGCATTCCGGCTGCTTTTAAGGGAATAACTATAAGGCTCAGATACTTTTCAGATATTGCCTCACTTTTTGCAACATCCTTTAGAAATGTATAACCTTTGCTATAATTCAGAGCAAGATAAACCATCAGCCTTAGTCCGTATCTTGTTCTTGTTGAAATTCTCATCTTTATCCTTAAAAATATTGTATATTTAAAAAATTAATATGTTTTCTGCCATCAATATACTATCAATTAAGTAGTGATAGTAGTAATTTAACTTAATTATTTTTATTTGTCAATTATTTGTCAAAAATTTTTTATCAGGACTTAACCTATATTTTCGCCATTTGCTAATTTAATGGAGGGCGGGGTTGATGCTTTTATATATAAGCCAGACAAGTTTAAATAAATGGAAGAAAGATTTTTTATAAAGAGAGCACCAAATGAAAACCAGTCCCGATATGCGATGATTGTCTTGGTAAAACTGGCATCATAATTGCTTAATATAAATTAGATATAAATTTTTCTTAATTAAGTCAGTAAAGCTGGGTGTCAGCTGAATGACGGGACAGCTTCTTTAATAACCCCTCCGCCTAAAACAATTTCGCCGTCATAAAAGACAACAGACTGGCCGGGGGTTATGGCATCCTGATCTTCATTAAAAACTACTTTGTAATTTACGCCCATCTTTGTTATCGTACATGAAGTTTCCTTATGGTTGTATCTTATCATTGCCTTTGCGGTATCTGGTAATTCATCACAAAATAAATTTATATCACCCGCCATTAACTCTTTTGATTTGAGATATTTTCTTACACCGACTGTGATTTCATTTTTATCTTTATCTATTTTAATGACATAGCGCGGAGTAGGAGCGCTTATCCCAAAACCTTTTCTCTGGCCAATAGTATAAAAAGCAATTCCATTATGGCTTCCTATTATCCTGCCATCCGTATCTATTATTTTACCCGGCTTTATCAGGCTTTTGGAGGCATTTTTTCTTAGAAAATCCTTGTAATTATTATTTGGGACAAAGCAGACTTCCTGGCTGTCGCGCTTGTCCGCAACATTTAAGCCAATTTTTTTTGCAATATCCCTGACTTTTTCTTTTGTATAACCGGCAATCGGAAACAATATTTTTGAAAGGTTTTCTTTTTTAATCTGATATAAAAAATATGTCTGGTCTTTTTTAATATCCACCGGCTTTTTTAAAAAGTATCTGCCGTCAATAACTGTCAGGTCAGCATAATGCCCTGTTGCAAGATAATCAAATCCAAGGCCCATGGCTTTGTCTAATAATATTTTAAACTTGAGTACCATGTTGCAGTCTATGCATGGATTAGGAGTAAACCCTTCAAGATATGAGTTTACAAATTTATTAATAACATTTTTTTGCATTTCATGCGAAAAATCGAATATATGGTGCGAAATATCAAGTTTTGTACATACATCCCTTGCGTCATTAATTGCATTCTCGCCACAGCACCCCGGTCTTCCATCAGGATCGGCTTTGACTCCAAGGCACATGGTCACTCCGGTGACATCATAGCCAGACTCTTTTAGAAGATACGCGGCTACCGAAGAATCAACTCCGCCACTCATTGCAACCATTACTTTTTTCTTGTTCATAATTAATAAATGCTGATTTATAAAATTATTGGATACCGCAAAATAAATTACTCATGTTTAAATATTTATACCTGCTTCTAAAAATAATTAATAAATTTCTTTATTTAAATTTCCAGGAATTTTCCCGGGATTTTACAAGTATAAGATATAAAAAAAATGGATACAAAACCATAATCCACCAATATAAATTAGAAAAATTTAAAAAAAATGTAAAATATTTGAGCATATAGCTGCTAAGAGAAAGGTGATGTACAATAAAGCACTTTCATTGGCTTACTTTCACTAAAAATATTTTATTAGCAGTAAAAATATTATAAAGTATTTTAGACTTTTATATTTTAATATTTTAAGTTGATCTACTATTTGAAAATTTGGATATATTTGCATAAATTAAAATTTAAATTTAAAATATAAAACAATAATAATATAACAAATAATCAATATAAGACATTTTTATAAAATATTATTATATATTTTTAGCTTAGGTCGTTCCCTAAAAATTAAAACAAAACAGCTGTTTTTATATAGCTTCAATATTTTTGTTTTATTTCCAGAAACATTTAGCAAATTAAAATTATAAGGAAATAGTTTTAAATAACCAGGAGTAACATTATGATGCCTGATATGAAAACAGTAATGCTTTTATATGCCATTATTAACGCCGTTTGCGCAATATTTATGGCAGTCATGTGGTATCGTAACCGCAAACGTTATGCAGGAATAGGATTTTGGCTGACCGACATGATTCTGCAGACAACAGGATCAGTGCTGATAGTTTTAAGAGGCATAGTTCCAGTTTTTTTTTCTGTGACAATTGCCAACAGCTTAATAGTTTCAGGAATTCTCATTATTTTCATTGGACTGGAGCGTTTTCTTTTAAAAAAGAGCTGGCATATTCATAATTACATCTTTATCGGTATTTCTATTGCTGTCCTGATTTACTTCACCAGTTTCAGGCCCAATCTATATGCAAGAAATTTTGATATCTCAGCAATAACTCTTATATTAACACTTCAATGCGCCTGGCTCATGCTGCGCAGAGTGCCGCCAAATATACGCAGGTCAACAACTTTGGTAGGTATAGTTTTTTGCGGTTACTTTTTTATCAGCGCGGCCCGCATAATTCTTCTGGCTCTCTTTCCAATGTATAGCAGTGATTTTTTCAAATCAGGTGCTCCTGATACTTTTATAATAGTTTTTTATACCATACTTTCAATAGGTCTGACTATCAGCCTGATACTAATGATTAACAGCCGATTGGTCGATGATATTCTTCTACAGGCACAGCAAAGAGATGAAGCGACTAACAAGCTTAAAGAAACACAGGCTATTTTACTGGCAGCATTTGAAAACAGTCCGGCCGGAGTAGCTATTGCAGATGCACCTGACGGAAAACTGCGATATGTAAACAATGCCGGACTGCTCGTCAGAGATAAATCTGAACGGGAACTTGTTGAAAATATTAATATTGATCAGTATGTTTCAAGCTGGAATATCCTGCATCTTGATGGCACTCCATATAAACCAGAGGAGGTTCCATTGTCACAGGCTGTACTCTATGGCAAAATTTCCAGCGAAGAATTTATAATAAGGAGAGACAGCTCAGAAGATCGCATAGTATGGGCAAATGCAGGGCCTGTTCTGGACGAGAACGGCAATATATTGGCAGGAGTTGTTGTGTTTATGGACATAACAGACCGCAAAAAGATCGAGACCGCGCTTTGGGAAAGCGAAGAGAAATTTTTCAAAGCTTTTCAGACTTCACCTTACGCCATCACCATCACCAGTGTAAAAGATGGAAATATCATTGAAACCAATGAAGCATTTACATCAATCACCGGTTTTTCCAAAGAAGAGATATCCGCCAATTCTACAATCAACATGAATCTGTGGGCAGACATAAAAAATAGGAAATGGGTATTGTCCTCCCTTAAAAATGGGATTGAAGTAAAAGATAAGGAGTTTCAGTTTAGAAAAAAGAATGGTGAAATATTAACCGGTTTATTCTCTGCTCAAATCATTCATTCAAATAATGAGCCGTTCATTCTGTCAAGCATTAGTGACATCACTGAACGTAAAAACAGAGAGATTGAAATCACCTATATAAGCTTTCACGACAAACTGACCGGTCTTTATAACCGCAGATTTTTTGAAGAAGAGATAAAGCGTCTTGACACAGACAGACAGCTTCCTGTAAGCATTATTATGGGTGATTTAAACAACTTAAAACTAACCAATGATACTTTTGGCCACCAGGAAGGTGACAGACTTCTAATAGAAACTGCGAAGCTGTTAAAAAAAGTATGCAGATCTGATGATATCCTGGCCCGGTGGGGCGGAGATGAATTTGTCATACTTCTTCCCAAAACTTCAATTGCCTCAAGCGAAGAGATTGTTCAGAGAATTTTAAAGGAATGCTCCGAATTATTTGTTCAAAAGATACCTATTGGTATTGCAATAGGTTTGGCTGCAAAAGCAGAACATAGTCAGAATATAGAAGATATTATTATGGAAGCTGAGAGCAATATGTATAAAAACAAGCTTGAAATCAAACAAAACAATGCAGGTTCAATTATTTCGGCTCTTGAACAGGCCCTTTATGAACAAAGCAATGAAACCATGGAACATACACAAAGACTTAAAGAATTATCCCTTAAACTAGGTAAAAAACTTAAACTTCATCCCTATCAGCTTAATGAGCTCTCTATTCTTGCTTCCCTTCATGATATAGGCAAAGTTGCCGTACCTGAAGCAATATTATTAAAAGAGGGAAGCCTTAGTCAAAAAGAGTGGGAAATTATGAAAAGGCATCCCGAAATAGGCTTTAATATTGCCCAGTCATCTCCACAAATTGCCCATATTGCCAAATCTATTCTTTCGTGCCATGAAAACTGGGATAGCACCGGCTATCCGCGGGGACTGGAAAAAGAAGAGATACCACTGCTTTCCCGCATTATAACCATTGCTGATTCCTATGATGTCATGACAAACAAAAGCCCCTATAAAAATGCTATGAGTAAAGAGGAGGCAGTTAAAGAACTCGAAAGATGCGCCGGAACTCAGTTCGATCCGGTACTGGTCAATAAATTTATAGAAATAATTTCAAAAAGCTCCAATAAAACCTGATGCCATTTCTAACTAAAAGATGTTAAAAAACCTGCCGGTATTGATAATAAAAAAGTAATAAATTCATGCTGCACTTTGTCTGGGAGCCGGAACACTTGATACCAATGGAGGTCCCACTATTAATGAAAGAGCTCAGGTTCTTGATACTGAAAACAAGCCTATTGTTGGACTTTATGGTGCTGACAACTGTATAGCATCTCCAACAGCCAATGCATACTAGGGCGCAACAGTCCGGCATTAACTTTAGGACATATAGCAGGTGCAAACGCAGCCAAAGAATCTATCAGGTAAAAATAATATCACTATGATGTTTTCTTGACAGCCTTATGGATAAATCCAGACCACTTTGAACGAATCCCTTTGAGAAAAAACAGTTTAGCATCTGCTGGAATGATTGGAACAGCCAGAGCACAATACCACTTGAGGCAGTCCCTGGTTTTTTTTAATGCATATGTTCTAAACCGTCCGGAAATAATGTTGACTTTTTCTGAAAAGAAGTTCGACCAGTCAGGCATATTTACAGATGAAATGACACGGCAAAAAGTAAAAGAATTTATGACCTCTATGAGGAAGTGGATTGTTAAACTAAAATAAGTAAATTTTATGATTATTTGATGGCTCAGGTTGGATGGAGTAGCATCAAAATATATTATCTATTGTATTGCAAACTATGAGCGTTTGCGTTACAATAGATATAATAGAATTGAGAAGAGGTGAAAAACATGACTAAAGCGGCCAGTATAAATATGCGTATTAATCCCGAATTTAAAAAAAAAGTAGAAAACCTATTTAGTGAACTTGGTTTATCTACAACAGAGGCTATTAATATATTTTTGCACCAGTCAGTATTACAAGGCGGACTACCCTTTGAGGTAAAAAATTATAAGAAAATAGATTACTTTACCGATTTACATCAATCTATTGAACAATTAGAGCAAGGTAAAATTGTTATAAAGACGATTGATGAATTGGAGGAAATGGAAAATTGAATATAATTTTTTCTGAGAGAAGCTTTTATGAATGTATAGATTGGCAAACAAAAGATAAGAAAATAGTTAAGAAAATTAACGAGCTTATCAAGGATATTCAAAGAAACGGAATGCTCAAAGGCATAGGTCAGCCTGAACTTTTAAAACATGGACTAACAGGTTATTGCAGCCGAAAGATAAACGAAGAGCACAGATTAGTTTATGCTATGGATACCAATAACAATTTAGTGATAGTGAAATGTAAAGATCATTACTAATAAATTTATTAAATATTTCAAAGAAAAACAAACCTAGCAAAGAGGGGACATTTTTCTCAGCCTGCTTACTATTTTTATAAATTTTTCCAAGGCATAATCAACCTCTTCCTCAGTGTTAAATTTCCCAAAAGAAAAACGCACTGAACCGTGTGCAAGATCTGCCGTTCTTCCTATTGCTCTTAAAACGTGTGACGGCTCAAGACTTCCTGATGTACATGCTGAGCCTGAAGAAACTGCAATGCCCTCCAGATCAAGTCCGAGAACCATGCCTTCGCCCTCAACAAATTTAATTGAAAAATTTACGTTATTTGGAAGACGGGCAATGGAGTCTCCGTTTAATTCTACATTATCTATGCTTGCTATCACTCCGTTAATCAATCTGTCTCTAAGATTAGTCAGCTCAATGGTTTCTCTGGAAATATTTTTGGAGGCAAGCTCTATTGCCTTTCCAAAACCAACAATTCCCGGGACATTATGGGTCGAGGCCCTTAGTTTCTTCTCCTGACTTCCGCCATTTAGAAAAGCCTGTATTTTTGTTCCTTTTCTTATATATAAAAGTCCGACCCCTTTGGGCCCATAAATTTTATGGGCAGATGCACTGAGCAAGTCTATATTTAGTTCATCAACATTTATAGGGATATGACCGAGCGACTGCACTGCATCTGTATGAAAATATATATTATTTTCTTTTGCAATCTGTCCTATTTCTTTTATTTGCTGAATAGACCCAATCTCATTATTTGCGTGCATCACAGATATTAAAATTGTTTCCCTGTTTATTGCTTTTCTAACTTCATCAGGATTAAGTATTCCGTTTGGCTCCACAGGAAGACAGGTTACTTTAAACCCACGGCTTTCGAGAAACTCGCATGATTCGAGTATGGCATGGTGCTCAATGTTTGAAGTAATTATGTGTTTCCCTTTTGAAGAGTTTGCATATGCCACTCCTTTTAAAGCAAAATTATCACTCTCTGTGCCGCCGCTTGTAAAAATTATTTCCTCGGGTTTTGCACCTATAAAATCTGCTGCTGCAAGCCTTGCACTTTCAATCGCATTATTTGCCTGTCTGCCAAAATAATGAAGACTTGCGGGGTTTCCAAAAATTTCACTAAAATATGGCAGCATTGCCCTTACAACTTCCGGATCTACCGGCGTTGTTGCCGCATTATCAAAATAAATTCTTTTCATTATCTGCGCTTCCTGTAATTTTTATATTTTTACTTAATATAGCGTTTATTTTGAGCCCCAAAAAATTGGAGCATTGTCTATTTACTAAATATACTACTAAAATAATAGTAATTATAGTTATTAATTAATTGTTGTCAAATATTCTTTAAATATTTTCAAGAGAGCAGGAAATCTTTTAAAAAATAAAGCCGCTGCAAAAACAGCGTCCTGAACCTGTTTGCTTATTCAGGACGCCGTAAAAATGTTAAAATAAATTCTTTGCTAAAAACTAAACAAGGGCTCCGCCGCATTCACCGCAAAATCTTGCACCGGCCTGATTTTTAGCACCGCACTTTGGACATTTAACCATGCCTATCGAACCACCGCAGTTATTGCAGAATTTGCCTTCTCCTGCTGGTTTGCCGCAATTGGGACAAATTGTCTGTTTGCTTTCAATTTCTCCGTTAAAAACCGTTGTTGTCTGAGCTTTTGCCTCGACATCCTGAACAAGTTTTCTTCCTTTGGCTGCTGCAACCTCAACATTTACTCTTGGAGCACAGTCGACGCATAGTCCTTCCTGCTCATTCCAGTCATTATCGCAGTCCCAGTTTTTGCATTTGGGACATCTGTGGAAATAACCTTTTGCTTCATTTTGCGCAATCATAAAAGCTTCTTCGTGCTCTTTATGCCATTCCGGAGTCATGCCTTCAAATTTCTGGCTTAGAGCATCCGTTCCTCTCTCGACACTGTTACCAATATTGCTTTGCCCGAATAATGAAGCTCCGATTGAAATTGCCTGGCCCAGACCGGCAAAAAAACTGCCTTTATTATGGCTCTTTGAGGCTATAAATTTTGTCTTATACCCCTCGCGACAGGAGTCGCAAAAAAAAGTAAACTGGAAGCCTTCATCAGTACTATTGTCTTCAAAGTTGTCTGAAAAACCCTGCATTGGCATTCTTTATCCTCCTTAAAATTAATAATTACTTTAAATTGTAATCTAATAAAAACCCGGCTTTAAACATTACATTTTATCTTAATTCAAATTATTTTATAATTCAAAACAAGTTAAATTTAAATGATTTATTATTTTGATGTACCATCCGGCGGCCATTCTGTTGCATCCTTAATTATCGGCAGTCCCAATGGTTTTCCGCATTTTATACAATTACTGCCAAGTGGAGGTTGTTCAAGTCTGCACTTGGGATTAGGGCAAACCACAGTAAGTGCAAAATCGCATTTATCACAATAATCACCAAAAAAAGTTTCACTTTTGCAGGTGGGACATATGATTTTTAAGCTGAGGCCGCAACTTGGACAGTTTGACCATCCTTTTTCAATCAGGTCCCTGCATTTGGGGCACCTTAAAAATATGGGATTTGCTTTCCCGCAAACAGGACACACGTTTGACTCTGGCGGTATAACTTTTTTACAATATCTGCATGGAATTTTATATCCCGGCATAAAACTCTCCTTTAGCTATAGCGTATTAATTTATGTTTAATACATCAGTTTAAATGCTATTTTAAATTAGTTTAAGTATTATACTTATTTTTTGCAAACAGTCCTCAATAAACATTGAAAATAATATATCAGGCTCATATTTTTCATGTTTTAAAAAATTATATAAATTAATATTTCAATAATCTGCAAAAAAATTTGGACGTATTAATAAATTTTGTATCAGCTGCAACAATTTATAACACCCCATATTTAACTCGTAAATGCCTTTCATAAATGCAAATGAAACAACTTTTTATGTCAAACTTTAAATCCCTCCTGACATATTGTATCTTACTGACTTATAAAAACTATTTATGTCAAACTATACGTCCCCTTGACACGTCCCCTTGACA
>CAYNMO010000010.1:10655-12371 GCA_964398155.1 uncultured Actinomycetota bacterium
CTTATAAAAACTATTTATGTCAAACTATACGTCCCCTTGACACGTCCCCTTGACATTACTTTTTAAACTTGGCTTTTTCGTCCATGGTGCTTACATTAAAAGCCAGGAGCTTTTCGATGCCTGCTTTCCATGAGTTAAAGCTTATATGGATAGCTCTGCCAATAAATTTTTCACGGATTTCTCGCAGCTCTGCGATTTTTGATATCGCGAACCTGTATTTGACATTATCAGGCTCATATAACTTTTCCTCCTCAATATAAATCGGCTCTCTCCTGAAATTAATGCTTATCATTGCTTTGTTTATTTTTTTGATCAGTTTTTCGACTTCTGATTCCAGTCCCTGGAGGTTTTCAGGTTTGGGATAATCAGCTCTGTTTAAAATCTTGAAAAAGTAAGTTGCCTTCCCGGTTGATTCTTCCTGAGCTCCTTCTTCTTCGCCTGTTTTTTGGCCATCCTCACTATTAATTTCTGTATTCTGCTCTGTGGAATTTTCGGCTATTTTAAACTGCGGCAGCGGCGCAATTTTTCCCATTCCTGCAATTGCTTCTTTTTGCATTTGGAGACTTGCGGCCATATTTTTTTGCATGTCAGCTGCCATTTTTAACATGCCGGCAGGATTAGTCGGTGATGCCCCGACCTCTTCTTTCTTTACTCCTTTTTCTACCGGAACAGCTTCCATTGCTATGACATTTCCGGGTTTTTTGGGATCGCTTCCATATACTGGCATTAAAAACCATATATAATCACTGGTCATGCTACCCATCAGCCCCTGCTTTAATCCGATTGCAATCTGGTTTTCATGTGAGAGTGATTTCAGATAATTATATTCCGGCAAAACTCCTGCTGACTCAATTTTGTTTTCAAGTGACTTCCAGACACATGGTGAGTACTTTTCGATATCTTTTTTCATTGCAGCTTTTCCGTCCCTTAAAAACCTTGCAATTTTTATGACTGTCAAAGTATCAAGTGAGGGATCAAGCTCCATTACAAGGTTCTGAGCAAACAAATCAAGGGCATTTATTGTATCCGAGAGGATTTTTTTTTTTTTTTCAAATTCATAACCCATTTTGGAAAGCTCCATCTTCTGTCCTGACTCACTGGCGACAGTTACTTTGTAGTCCCCTTCCGTAATATCTGTGATTTCACAATATGCAATTCTTAAGATCTTTCCGTTTTCTGGAAGGATTGAGAGCCCTGTTTCATAAACCGTAATATTGCAGTTTCCGCTTTCTGCTGCAGCACCCGACGATTCCAAATACGAATACTCGGCTTTGATGTTTTTTCTTATTACTTTTTCTTCCATAAGAAGATACTTGGCCAGTATTTCATTTCTTGCATCTTTAAGTATTCGGAGAAAATTCTCAAATTCATATCCAAGTTCACTTATAACAAGCTTTCCGTTGGGGCTTAAAGGGATAAAAACTTTATAATCGACAGGATTTATTTCAAGGATATCGATGAGCTTTATAATGTATGGCTCCTTGAGAAGGGGGACAATTATTATTTCTTCATTATTAATTACAAGCGATGCTTCGCCTTCCGAAATCTTGTCCAGATCTGAACTGAAGTATTGGAAGGGAGCTTTTACGGAAAACAGTTTTTCTTTCTTTTTTTCTTCTTCCATTTTTTGGCCTCTGATTTTTTCTGAATATTAATAATATCTGCCCTGCAAAAAACTATAT
Source organism: uncultured Actinomycetota bacterium (assembly GCA_964398155.1). Taxonomy (GTDB): domain Bacteria; phylum Actinomycetota; class Humimicrobiia; order Humimicrobiales; family Humimicrobiaceae; genus JAMDDL01. The sequence continues at coordinate 12,338 of CAYNMO010000010.1, forward strand.
TTTTACAAGCTCATTAATTAAAGAAGCAAAATCG
>CAYNMO010000010.1:12381-23829 GCA_964398155.1 uncultured Actinomycetota bacterium
TATTTGTTTAAAATCTCATTTTTACTTGTTTTAGCCTGAGTAAAATCATCAAACTCAAAACCAGGTGAAACTGTGGTTCCAAGCAGAGCAAATTTCCCCCCGTCAGCAAGTTTTGCCCCCTGCCAGGTATTTTTAGGAACAAGGTATTGTATTTGCTCACCGTTAAAAATATTGCTGCCCAGTTTAATTGTCTGACCTTTGCCGTCTTCAGACAAATTAAGCATTATGACCTGGTCACCCATATAAAAATGAAAAATTTCATCAGAAACAACTTTATGCAGTGACGAAAAATTATCAGGAGTTATAAGATAAAGAATTGTAGTGGAAAAATTTCTTGCTGATTTATATCTTGGAGGAAGATGCTCTTCTGGTATCGACTCTTCTGATCTATGTGTTTCGACAAAATAGCCGCCCTCATTTTCAAGGGAAACCATATTGAATTTTTTAATTATTTTTTCAATAAGATCATCTTTTTCCATTTTATATTTCTTCCCTATATTTTTTTATTGCTGTATTAGTGCAAATATTATATATCAGCCCCGCCACTAAAAAAAGTATAAGTGACCATATTGCTATTAAAATATTTTGAATGTATTATTTGTCTTTATTAGTCCATAGGCTATTGGTGTTTTTTATTAATTATCGCCGGTTCTCCCAAAAATGTTAATTAATAACAGGTGATATTGATAAAATTCAATCTACAAATACTGTAAAACAGTTTTAAAGAACTGTCCCTGATAAATCTAGCTTTAGCTCTTGGCGTCTATCATTATTAATTACAGGAAAACATAAAAACATGACAAATATTTTTATTAAAGATCTTGGCGGGCATGTCCCGGGGCAAAAAGATACCATTTCGCTGGGAAGCATCAAAGAATTTGTTACAGTGCCTTATTATATTGACTGGTACAGAAGCGCAGAATCAAACAAAATATTTCCGATATTTTTGCAGGAGATTTCAGATTTAAATCCCACCAACAAACAAATTTCGGGAGTTTTGACTAAGAATCCTTTTTTTGAACACACACAGATAAAATTTTTTATTGCATACCATAGTAATGTTCCGGTGGGCAGAATAATGGCCTATATAGATTATAATTACAGTAAAACACATGGTGAAAAAATCGGCTGGCTTGGACTTTTTGAGACAACTGAAAATTCAAATATAGCCGAAATGCTTCTTGATGCAGGTATTAAGTACCTGAAGGAAAACGGATGCACTAAGATAACAGGGCCTGCAAAATTTAATGCCAATGGCGAAATAGGATTACTTATAGAAGGTTTTGATAAAAAACCTTATTTTATGGAGCCTTATAACGCACCTTATTATGCACAGTACTTCGAAAAATACGGGTTTGAAAAAGAAAACGACTGGTTTAGCATGAATACGGATTATCTGCTCTCAGATGATTATATGAGCCGTATTGAAAAAATGATGAAAAGGATAAGCGGTACTGCAAGAGACGACAGGTTAAATGATTTTATTGTCAGAAATATTGAATTTAAAAATATAAAAAATGAAATTAAGCTGATAAAAGACCTTTATAACCCTATATGGGGCAAGGGCAACCATCCACAGTTTACTGAAATGACAAAGGAGGAATTCGATACGCTGGCTCTTGGCATCAAAACAGTAGCTTTGGAAGATCTAATATTTGTAGTCGAAAAAGACGGTGCTGCAGTGGGTATTTCTGTAAGTGTTCCAAACATAAACGAAATAATTGAAGAACATGACAGCCGCAAATTTAATATGCCGTCAAAACACCTGATGGATTTAAATGATCTGAAAAGGGATCTGGACATATTCGGAACTATAAAAAAGAGGCTTAAATCAAAGAACTTTTCTGGTATCAGAGTCCTTATACTTGGTGTCGATGAGAAATACAGAAAAACAGGAATAGATTCAAAGCTGTATTACAAAACAATGCTTGCTGCCAAAGCTGTGGGCATAAAGCATGGTTCAGGATCGCAGCTTGCTGACAAAAATTTTGACATACTTAATCCATTGTTTAAAATCGGCAAAGTTGCCCTGACGTGGCGCGTTTACGGGTTAAAAATATAAGGCTCGGATGATTGTTTGTCTTCCAAGCCTTATATTTATATTATTTAATTATTTACTATGTCATCCCAATTTTACGGATAAACTCCCCTAAGCCTCATGGCTTCAGCAACTCTTCCAACTGCAAGGGCAAGAGCTGAGCTTCTCATGTCAAGCTTTCTTTTTGTTGAAAAGTTATATACTTCATAAAAAGCTTTTTCCATAATGTCTCTTAGCTGAAGGTTTACTTTTCTTTTGCTCCAGAAATATGCATCATTTCCCTGAACCCATTCAAAATAAGATACTGTTACTCCTCCGCTGTTACACAGTACGTCAGGTATTACAAATATATTATTTGCTTTAAGAGCAGGATCGGCATCCGGAGTAGTTGGTGCATTTGCGCCTTCTGCTAAAATCCTGGCTTTAATTAAAGGAGCATTTTTTGCAGTTATCTGATTTTCAAGAGCTGCAGGTATTAGTATATCGCATTTAGTCTCAAAGAATTTATCCGGGTCTGTTTTTTCTGCCTCGGGATAATTTATTAGAGAATCTGTCTTAATGAAATCTGATAATTTATACGGATCAATTCCGTTTTTATTATAAATTGCCCCTGTTACGTCAGCAAGAGCAATTATTTTAAATCCAAGGTCATATAGTATTTTTGCAGCATATGAGCCTACATTGCCAAAGCCCTGTACTGCAACACTTAAACTTGATGAATTAATTCCTAAAACTTTAAGAGCTGCAAGAAGCGTATAGACTGCTCCTCTTGAAGTTGCCTCGGTTCTTCCCTGGCTTCCTCCAAGCTCTATTGGTTTTCCGGTTACAACGCCGGGGACAACGTAGCCCTTGGCTATGGAATAAGTATCCATTATCCAGGCCATTATCTGTGCGTTTGTTCCAACATCGGGAGCGGGAATATCTTTTTCCGGTCCGATAAAGGGGAGAAGCTCATAGGTGTATCTTCTGGTTAGGTTTTCAAGTTCCTTTATTGAAATTTTTGAAGGGTCAACTACTACTCCTCCTTTTGCTCCGCCAAAAGGAATGTTTACAAGTGAGCATTTCCAGGTCATGAGCATTGCAAGAGCTTTTATCTCATCCAGTGTTACGTCCTGATGATATCTTATGCCGCCTTTGGCAGGGCCTCTGTTTGTATTGTGCTGGACGCGGTATCCTTTAAATATATCAATATCGCCATTGTCCATTTTTACAGGAACTGCTACTTCAAGTATTCTGCGGGGTTCGCGAAGATATTTTACTGTTCCGGGCTTTAGATCTAAAACGTCCATTGTTGCATCAAGCCTTGACAGTGTCATTTCCCAAACATTTAATTCTTCTTTCATCAACTAATCTCCTTTGATATTTAATCGCCTTTGATTATCGTATTGGTTAAATCTAAAAAAAAGTCTTTCTTAAATAATTGCATTCTTGCCTGATTCTTCTGTTCTTATTCTTATTGCGTCCTCAACCGGTATTACAAATATTTTCCCTGAGCCAAATTCTCCGGTTTTTGTAAGCTTGACTATTGTTTTTATAACATCATCAACAATTTCCTCGTCTACTACTATTTCCATTTTTATCTTGGGAAGAAACTTAACCTCTTTGTTAGGTTTGCCTCCGTCAGTATATCCGCGCTGTTTTCCAAAGCCTCTTACATCTGTAATGCTCATTCCTTCGACTCCGGCTTCAAATAGGGCGTTCTTTACTTCGTCAAGCTTGATTGGCTGAATAAAGCATTCTATTTTTCTTAGCATTATGGTTTTTCACCTCCTTTAATTAGTTTCTCTAATACAATTACTTAAACTATTTTAATATTAAAAAAATATAATACAACACCTATTATTGCAACAACGGCTATAACATATATTTCTCTCACTTTAAGTCTTATAGCCACAAAAGAAAGAATTGCAATTATGGCACTTGCATAACCTTTTATCGATTCCCGCCCAACAGAATACAAAAAAAACAAAAGCATTCCCACAAACATTCCCATAATCCCTCTCACGGCAAGTTTTACATATTTATTGTCCTTTACCACATCGTATTTTGGAGCAACAAGTGAGAAAATTGCAAAAGAAGGATAAAAAGCGACTATTGTGCATAGCATGGCTCCGATAAGACCGAAAATATAATAACCTATAAAAGTAGATGTTATCATAATGGGGCCAGGTGTAATCTGCCCAAGGACAATAGCATCTATAATCTGTTTCTGGCTAAATATTTTTAAGACATTTACCATATCATACTGGATAATTGTGAGCATTGGTATTGCTCCTCCAAAACCAAGTAATGATGCCTTAGTGAGCGTCAGGCCCGCAAGAAACAAATCCCTTTTTAAAAAAAAGCCTGTTAAAAGAGATACCATTACCAATATTAGTGAAATAAAAAAAGCCCAATATGTTTTAAAAAATATAATCGGGTTAATTTTTCTTATTAATTTTTTTTCTACTTTTTTATCTGAATTACCATCTGAATTTTTTAGGTCTGTCCTGTTTTTAAAATTATGATCCGAATTACTCGTAACCATGGCGGAGTTAATTTTCTTTTCATCTAAGATACCTGCATCTGGCTTCGCTTCAATATCCATGCCACTTCCGAAATTTTTATCTTTATATGACTTTTGGGTTTTGATTATTCCTTTATCAGTAAATGGCCAGAATTTTTTATTTATAAAAAACAGAAGAAAAGTCGTTATCACAACAATGAGAAGGATAATAATTACGTTAAATTTAAAAACAAGCATGGCTACTGTTATTAAAGCAAGAATATCAAGCCGCCATTCTTTAATAATTTTTGACCCGAACATGACAACTGTATTTAATATAATTGCGGTAACAACTGCTGCAAGAGCTTTAAAAATTTGCATAAACATGCCGAGATTACCGGTAGTTTTATATATATAAGTAAAAGCAAGCATTTCCAAAAAAGCGGGGATAATAAAGGCGGTAAACGCAACAAGCGAGCCTCTGCCTTTTTTTAGTTTATATCCGACATATGCAATCATCTGGGAATTTGTGGCACCCGGTATAACATTTACAAGGGCAATTCCTTCATTAAAATCATCTTCAGACAAAAGCCTGTGCTTAAATACTATCTCTCTTTTTATAAAACCCATCATGGCCGGACCACCATAAGCCATAAATCCCATCTTAAAAAAGAAGAGGAAGAATTTAAAAAACTTCTTTAACGTCTGTCTTTTTGTATTATGAATTTCACTTCCGCTCATTATTATTTTCCCCGGCCTGCTTTTCTTTCAGAATTAAGTTTTGCATCTATTATTTTAGAAAACAAATCTGATATCCTGCAAACATTTTTTGTTCTAAAATTTTTAAATTAGCTTCTGGTGAATAACTCAGTTTTTACCGGAACACTCATTTCGGCTAAGTTTAAATTTTTCCTGTTTAGCCTATTTTATCTAATTCTTCAGAAGAAACTAATTAATCTGCTTAAATAAAATTTATTAATTATCGCACTTAAGAAGATAAAAAAATAAATTTTGGCAGCGGGCAGAATTAAATTATCAGGACCTGTAGTGAGAGCTTGCCTTTACAAAATCATGAGTCAGATCAGTTGTCCAGATCTTGCTGCTTACTTTGCCACAATTCATATCAACTTTTACTTTGATGCTCTTGTTCTGCATGGTCAGAAGAGCCGGCTCCATATTATCAGTTACTTCCATCCCATCATGAAAAATTAAAAATCCGTTCATGTAAAGATCAACCTTGTTTGTGTCAAATTTAATATTAAGCGAGCCGATTGCGGATGCAATCCTTCCCCAGTTTATCGATTCGCCGAAAATTGAAGCTTTAAATAATACAGAATTAGCAATTTTAAGGCCGATTATTTTTGCTTCATCCCTGCTTCTGGCATTCATTATTTCTATTTCAATAAATTTTGAGGCTCCTTCTCCGTCAAGGATTATCTTCTTTGCCATTTCTTCAAGAACAAATATGAGGCCTTCCTTGAAAACCTGAAAATATTTATCGTCCGGACTGTCTATGGTGATTCCGCTTTCTCCATTGTTTTGAATAAATACCATGTCATTTGTGCTCTGGCAGCCGTCAACACTCATGGAGTTAAAACTGTATTCCACTTCTTCTTTTAAAAGACTGTCCAGTATTTGGGGATTTATCTTTATATTTGTGGCCGTAAAACATAAAGTAGTTGCCATGTTCGGGGCTATCATTATTGATCCTTTGCCGATGGCTCCTATTATAATATCGGTTTTCCCCTCTGTTTTTATTCGTACTGCCATTTCTTTTGAATTCTTGTCAATTGTTAAAATTGATTTTGCTGCCCTGTGGCCTCCCTCGGGGTCAAGATTTCCTGACATCTCCTTAACTGCGTGAATAATTTTTTCAACAGGCAGCTGCTTGCCAATTAAACCTGTGGATGCCACAGCAATGTTTTCATAATTCAGTTTTAAATATTTGGACGCTGCAGTAATAATCTGTTTTGCATTATCTATCCCCTGCTCTCCCGTACAGGCATTGGCAATTCCGGTATTAATGATTATTGCTTTTATGTTTCTTGTCTTTGAGAGCTGTTCTTTGGAAACAATAACAGGAGCAGCACAGAATTTATTTGTAGTAAATACTGCTGAGGTCACTGTGTCAAAGGGGGTATAGATTATACTGAGGTCATCTTTTCTTGATCTCCTTACACCGCTGTGTATGGCCTGTGCAAAAAAACCGGGAACACTTGTTATTGTACCGTCTTCAATTATCTCAATATTTTTATCCATAATAAGTAATCATCCCTGTTTTATTTAATAGGTTTAAATTGTTAACTGCTTTTAAAAGTCCCGACACCTGAAATGATCCAGAGATATTCCCTGAATAAATTAAACCTAAATCAGGCTTGCCAGCTTTTCTTAAGCAATCGGTAAAAAAAGTAAATTTAAAAAAATCAAAGCTTATTTCAGGCTAATAATCCATTAAAAATCAGACTACCTGTCAAAAATGACAAACTAATCTGTTCCCAGTCAGCACTCGGTAATAATTAATAAATAAGGAATATTTTAAGCTCAATTTTAATTAATAATTAGTAAAAGCCAAGTTATTTAACATGAACTAATTAAATTAATGTGAAATATTTAAAATAAAATTATCAAAACAGCTTATTTTTCAATGGCTTTTTTTATTCTTGCAAGGCCGTTTATTATTACATCATTTCCTGTGGCGTATGAGAGCCTTATGTATTCCTGATTTTCTCCAGTGTTTCTAACGCCAAAAGAACTCCTTGGAAGTACGGCTACTCCGCCTTCATGAAGGAGATACTGCTGAAGCTCATCAGAGTTTTTAAATCCAAGATTTTTACAGGCTTCTGTTACATTAGGGAAAACGTAAAATGCACCTTTTGGTCTGATGCAGCTAATTCCCTTAATATCGTTTAATCCGTCTACTATTAGTCTGGATCTCTCTTTAAAAATAGCAGCCATCTTTAGAGAGTCATCCTGAGGGCCGCTTAAAGCCTCTACTCCGGCCATCTGTGTAAATGTTGCAGTACATGAAACGGAATTTGTCCCAAGGTTTGCAATATGAGCAGCAACTTCCTTTGTAAACATTCCATATCCAAGCCTCCAGCCTGTCATAGCGTATGTCTTGGAAAAACCATCCAGAATAATTGTTCTTTCCTTCATGCCCGGTATTGATGCTATGCTGTTAAATTCCCCGTCATAAACAATTCCGCTGTATATTTCATCTGAAAATACTATGATGTCATGTTTTATCGCAAGAGCTGCAATACGCTCAAGGTCTTTCTTTTCAATTACGCCACCCGTAGGGTTTTGGGGGGAGTTGAGTATTATCATCTTTGTTTTTGGGGTTATTATTTTTTCAAGATGATCAACGTCAATGCTGAAGTTTTTTTCTTCAACAATAGGTATGGGAACAGCAATTCCATCTATGAAATTAATTATGGATTCGTATATTGGAAATCCTGGATTTGGATAAATAACTTCGTCTCCGGGGTTAATCAGAGCAAAAAGAGCGTTAAATATTATGGGTTTCCCACCGGGAGTAACAACTACCTCATCCGGGTCTACAGAAATCTTTCTTGTGGCTGACAGGTGCTTTGCTATCTCCTGTCTGAGTGCCGGGATCCCTGCCGACGGATTATAGTGAGTAAAGTTATCCCTGATCGCATTAATTCCGACCTGTTTTATATTTTGGGGTGTATCAAAATCAGGCTCTCCAATTGCAAAACTTAATATATCTTTACCCGCACTTTTTAATTTGTTTACTTCAGCCAGAACCTTAAAGGCATTTTCCGTGCCTAGTTTTTGGATTCTTTTTGCCAGTTCCATGTATTTCTCCTTATATAATAAGATAATAATTTGTTAATAATCAATAATCTTTGCCTAAACAAGCATTATCAAAACTGCCAATATTGCAATTTTACCATATATCGCCAAGTCCGGATGCAAAATCATAATCTTCTTTGGAGACAAGTCTGATATCCTTAACGGCGTCCGCTATAGGAACATTTTTAGGCTTTTCATTTACTACCGCTACCATGAAACCAAATTTATTGTCCATCAGGTTCTGATAGGTGCCTCTTGCAAAAACAGTGGAAAGAAATGAATCATAAGGACAGGGCGTGCCGCCTCTCTGAGTATAGCCCAAAACAGTTACGTTTGGTTTTACGGCAATTTTTGAATGCACTATTTCTGCAATAACATAAGATATTCCACCCAGTTTTATATGCCCGAAAGCATCTACTTCATCCTGTATCTGTTTTCCTCCCTGAATCTCGACGCCTTCCGCCACAATAAACAAACCGTGTTTCTTGCCAGCTTTTCTTTTTCTTTTAATCAGGTCAGAAAATTTATCAAGATCGGCAGGAAACTCAGGGATTAGCAGGCTGTCGGCCCCTAGTACAAGCGCACTGTTTAGTGCAAGAAATCCGCTGTCTCTTCCCATAACCTCTATAATCATTTCCCTTTCATGCGAGTAGGAAGATGTTGTGACCATGTTTGCGCACTTTACAATATTTTCCACAGCACTATGAAAACCGATACAGTGGTCTGTTTCAAGAATATCATTATCTATGGTTTGCGGGATTCCGATAACACTGACACCTTCGTTTGCTAATTTAAGAGCAACTCCAAGAGTGTCATTGCCACCTACACAAATAAGGACGTCGATTCCTTCCTTCTCCACATTTTTTATTATTTTCTGAACTGCACCTTCAAGTTTATAGGGGTTCGTCCTTGATGTTTTAATACAGGTCCCTCCGGTATGCTGTATGCCGTTAACATACTTGCATGTGAGATCCATAAAATCGTCTTCGATGAGCCCTTTATAGCTGCCTTTGATTCCGCGAATTTTTATGCCCTGTTTTTCTAATAGTATTACAATCGTTCTTATATAATCATTAATAGCGGAAGAATCGCCCCCACCGGTTAGCAACCCTACTTTTTTAATATTGCCGGTACCCATCACATGCTCCTTTATTAATATTAAAATTTTAAACCCAAAAATTATCAGACAAAAACAGTTATTTTCGTCTTTTAAATAGCAAAACTGTCAAACAAAAACACGCATTCCGCAGATAAAATAGTTTTTTATTATACTTTATAAACATCATTTAATAAATTAAGAAGAAATAATTTATTAAAATATATTAGTCAAGAGTCTATATCATTATTTCATTTTTAATCTTTACCACATCAGGCTTGCGGGTTCCTAAAATACTCTTAGTTTTTTAAATCCAGTCGCATATAAATGCATTGAATTTGATTTCTGTCGCGATTTACTGAATGCCCCTGTTTTAAAAAATCCAGGCAAAACTTCTCATATCCCTTCTTTGTATTACAAGATCATCTTTACTTGTTTATTTGTTTTTCCAGTAAGGGAATATCTTTTATTACTGTTTCCCAAACTGCGCTCAAATCCACACCAATATAATTAATTATCAGCCTGTTTCTCATACCAATAAGGTATCTCCACTCAATGTTTTTATGGCTTGATTTGAATTCTTCTGACAAATTGCCGGCAGCTTCTCCTATAACAGAAAGCTGTCTTATAATTGCATCCTGCATCATTTCATTATTTCTAAAGCTCTGAAAATCAGTGTTTTTTGAATATGTGTTAATTTTTTTTATTGCTTCTTTAATATGAAGCAGGTACATATTATTGTCAGAGCTTTTCATATAGTGTCTTTAAATCCTTGTTTATTATTTTCAAAAAATATGGGGTTAATGAATTTTCAGTTAATAAATCTATTCTAAATCCTGTTTTTTCCTGAAGCTCGAATTCTATTTTTACCAAATCCAGCAGACTTTTCCTGTCTGAAAATTTTACAACAAGATCAATATCGCTTTGATTATTAAAATCTCCTCTTGCGAAAGATCCAAAAACCCTTACAGCAACAGGGTTGTATTTTTTCAGAGTTTCTACTATTTTTTTAAAAATATCTTTTAGATCAAGTGATGCAAAATATTTAGTTTCTGAGCTAAAAGTTTCTTTTTTTTCACCAATATTGTAATTTTCTTTATATGGTCCGGTTTTTGGCAAATGATTCTCCAGAATAAAATCCTCAATATCGTTTTCAGAGATTTTTTTTATTACTGCCTGAGGTTTGCCATGATTGGTTATAACTACATAACCATCTGTTTTAATAAAATTTAGAACCTCAGTTGTTTTATTGTGAAGCTCGGCAACACTTTTAAATTTCATGGGCATATTTTATTAAAATTATGATTAAAAAACTATTTAGTTACTGCTGATCAACTAATTATTTAGTGAATTATTTATTTAAATTAAGCTTAAAATATTTTCAATTAGACCATTTTAAATAGTTATTCAACAAGAACTATTTATTTATATTGTATTATTTTCATAATATTATAGCAATATTTATAGCTATATTTATAGACATTATATTATTATTTGTAATACCGCCAGTATTATAAATACTCAAATTTTTTATGCAGACTATCGCTTTTCTAATTAGCAAACGATTTTCAAACCTCCTGTAATCACAATATAAATCATGTTCATGGTGTCCAAGTAATATTGAAACGGCGGAGCTGTTTTGCCTCTGTGCCGTGCCCCTGATATTAGGGACATGCCAGAGGAATTTCTAATTTGATATATTATTAGTGAGAAATTAATTACCTTTTTTCTATAATTGTAGAAAATTAATTTTTATAAAAATAAGAAATTATGCTGATTTCTTGCTTAAAAGAGGGCGTTCCTTAAACTGCTTAAAAGAGGCCTGGCTCCTAAACTATTACTAAATTATAATAAAAATAATAAATTATGCTAATTTCATGCTTGAAAGAGACCTGTCCCCTTGTTTGCTTATTGAAAGAGAACCGTTCCCTTGTTTGCTTACTACACTATTACAATAATAAAAAATTATGCTAAAACCTTGCTCACGAGAGAGTCATTCCCTTAATTATT